>NZ_JBFUHV010000017.1:0-110015 GCF_056402215.1 Rhodococcus sp. P4_B6
GGCGCACCCCGCACCGACGACGTCGTCGTCGAAGAGGAGAAGGTCGCCCGCATCGCCTACGACCTCGGCGCCCACATCATCAAGATCGCCTTCCCCGGCGAGGAACGCACCGCCCGCCTCGTCGACGAACTCCGCGTCCCCCTCGTCATCGCCGGCGGACCCCTCGCCGGCGACGTCAACGACACCGTCGACGCCATCGGGCAGACCCTGCGCGCCGGCGCCCGCGGAATCATCGTCGGCCGCAACATCTGGCAACGCGAACGCAGCGAAGGCGAACGCGTACTGAAGGAGATCGGCACCCTGACCCGGAAGGTGAGTTTCCCCGCCTGAGCGGGTACTCCAACGGCAGACGACGAGGACAGTACAGATGACACGAGACCGCAGCGGGCGCTCACCGGTGGTGTGCGGAGTCGATATCGGGAGCACGAACACGAAGGTCGTGGCGCTCACACCTCAGGGGGCGGTCGTCGCCAGGCGGCGGCGCACCACTCCCCGGGGTGCGGTCGACCTGTCCGTCGACGCACAGCATCTGCTGTTCGCGATCGAGGAGATGATTCTCGACATCTGCTCGGACACGTACCGGGTGCACGCGGTGAGCGTGGCCGGGGTCGGCGAGGACGGTGTGCTCGTCGACGACGCCCTGACCCCGCTCACCCCGGCACTGGCCTGGTTCGACACCCGGCGCGCCGACGTGTTCGCCGACCTGGCCCCGCGGCTCCGGCCGGACGCGGCACTCTGCACCGCCGACGACGCCGCACGCACCCTCGTCGGATGGCGTTGGGCAACAGACCAACCCGGCGCCTCGCAGGCCCGGTCGTGGGTCGCGCTCACCGACTACCCGTCGAGCGTGTGGACCGGAACCCCGTTCTTCAGCGACACCCTCGCCGCCCGCACCGCCGCGTGGGACGGTCACAGCCGGCGGTGGATCGACGACCGGGTGGCCGCCGGCATCGGCACGGCCGCCCTACTGCCGCCGGTGCGCCGGGCCGGTGACGTCATCGGCGGGTTCCTCTCCGACCGCCTCGTCACCGCGGGTGTCATCGCCCCCGACGCCGTCGTCGTCGCCGGCGGCCACGATCATCCGATCGGCGGCTGGGGAGTGCATGCGATGGATCCCGGCGCCGTCCTCGACTCGATGGGCACCGCCGAGGTCGTCGTCGCCCAGGCTCCCGAGGCAGGCATACCCCGCAGCGACGACCTCGATGTCGCACCCGGAATCCTGTCCTCCGGAACCACTGTGCTGTCCGTGGAGGAACTCGCCCGCAACGTCGAATGGGCCTCCCAGGACGCCGCCGTCGGTGCCCGCCTGCAGGAGATGATCTCCGGCGACACCCCACCCGACGACTACCTGCACGCGCCGGTGTTCGTCCCCGGCAGCCGAGGYGGCGCGCTGCCCCGTTACACCCCCGACGCCCCCACGTCACCGCTCTCGCGTGCCTCCGCGGTTCTCGGCGCCCTCGCGCGGATCGGTGCCCGCGCGCAGGACACAGTCGCGGTGTGCCTACCCGGGCAGCCTGCCGTCTACGCTGCCGGCGGTTGGTCCCGATCCCCCGGATGGGTCGAGACCAAGAGGGCGGTCACCGGCCGCGACCTCACCGTGATCCCCGAACCCCAGGTCACCGCGACCGCGGCAGCACTGCTCGCGGCGACCGCCATCGGGTGGGATACCGATCCCGCCACCGCGATGGGCATGACGGCGCACCTCGACGATGTCGGCGCACACGCGTAGGCGTCGACGAAGTCCCGCTCCGTGTCTCAGTCGCGGTGCGCCGACAGCAGCCACGCAGGCAGCATGGCCCGGCCCTTGTCGTCGCGCTGCCAATTCGCGGCCTCCTCCGGCCCGAGCAGCGCGTGAATGAAGGCCGGGCGGAGGTCGTCGATGATCCAGTATTCGGCGACAGCCTCCCGCAGTTCGTCGTCGGTCACCGGGTTCGGTCCCTGCCCCTCGGGGAAGGCGCCCTTCGCGAACACCAAGATGTAATAGGACGCGCCGGGTGCGGCCGCCCGGGCCACAGCCTGCAGGTAGTCGCGCCGCCGGTCCACGGGCAGCGAATGGAAGAGGGTGCTGTCCACGATCGTGGCGAATCGGCCGTCGAAACCCGTGAACGAGCTGATGTCCGCCACCTGGTACGTGGCCGTCGTCAGGCCACGATCGGCCGCTGCCGCCTGGGCTGCCGCGATGGCTGTCGGCGACAGGTCCAGACCGACAACTGTGTACCCCTGCGCCGCCAGCTGCAGGGACGTTTCAGCGTGTCCGCACCCCGCGTCCAGTACGTCGCTGCGGAATTTGCCTTCCGCGATCAGCGCGGCGATCTCGGGCTGCGGCTCACCGATGTTCCACGGCACCGGCCCCGAAAATTCCTTCGCATCGCCTCGGTAGATGTCGTCCCACGGCGCAACCTGGTTGTCCTCGGTCATGACCTCGACCGTACGCCCGCGGCGCCTGTCGCCACCACGCATCCGCACGCCGTTCCATCCGGTGTAACGATCCGGGCACTTCCGGACACTGTGCCAATAGCCGCAGACGCTGGGTCGGCGGGACTCAGGAGGCACTCCCGTGAAGGAATCGAAACGAACGATGGACTGTCAGGAACTCGTCGAACTCGTCACCGTCTACCTCGAGGATGCGTTCGCCGCGCAGACCAAGGCCAGGTTCGAGACGCACGTGAGCGAATGCGGCGGCTGCGCCCACTACGTCGACCAGATGAAACAGACGGTGCACACCCTCGGCGAACTGTCGATCGAAGAACTCGATCCGGCACTGCGGGACCRCATCCTCACCGACTTCCGGCGACAATGCTGAGACCTCACGGGAAACCGTTTCGTGACAGACGAATTCACCGATTCCGGGATGCGTCCTCTCGGCGGCTCACGACGGACGGCGGCATGCCGAACTCGTGACTGAACGCGTACGAGAACATGCGAGGCGCACCCGAGGGTCGTCGCGACCCGGGTTACCGATTGCGAGCGCAGCATCGGGATGGCGGCCAGCAACCGAGCCCGCAGCCGCCACGCCGCCGGACTGATACCCGTCTCACGGACGAATCTTCGCGTGAAGGCTCGTTACGCTCGGCCGGCGGTGACACCGCCGAACTGTTCGAAAATCGATGGCGCCACCGACGTCGACCTGTAGGACGTAGACCAGTAGTCTCCCAGGCAGCCGACAAGCTCACCGAGAACATGGCAGGATAGCCGGCTCCACTGCGCGTCTGACGTGACCACACTGATCGCGATCGCCGAGCCGTCCTCAGATCGTGGTGTACCCACCGTCGATCACGAATTCCTGACCGGTGATATACGACGACTCGTCACTCGCGAGGAAAAGCACGAGTTCGGCGACCTCCTCCGGCCGACCGACCCGCCCCAACGGCACCGCCGCGAGAAGCTGCGGCAGCACCTCCTCGTCCGAGACCAGGTAGTCACTCTGCGGTGTATGAATGATCCCGGGGTGCACCGAGTTCACCCGGATGTTGCGCTTGGCCAGATCAGCTGCGGCACTCTTGGTCAGCAACCGGTTCGCTCCCTTGGACGCCGAGTAACCTGGGTGAAGATTCGGCCACACGATCATGCCGGCGATCGACGACATGTTGACGATCGATCCTCCGCGCTGGGCCTCGAGGTTCGGCAGAACGGTTTGAATCCCGTAGAACTGACCGTAGACGTTCAGGTCCATCAGGCGCTTGAAGTCATCGATCGTCGCTTCCTCCCAGGTTTTGGGAGTCCCCGGGAGGCCCGCGTTGTTCACCAGGATGTTCAGCTTGCCGAACGTGTCGATTGTCGTCTCGACGACGGCGTTCCAGTGTTCGGGTTTCGTGACATCCAGTTCGATTCCGATCGCCGAGCCGCCCTGATCGGTGATCCTGGTCGCGACCTCCACTGCGAGGTCCTTGCGAATATCCGTGACGACGACGCTGGCCCCCTCCCGCGCGAATACGTGCGCGTCGGCCGCGCCCATGCCCGACGCCGCGCCGGTGATCAGTGCGACCTTGTCTTTCAACCTGTCCACGATGAAATCTCCTTATAGTTCGATTGCCACAGAGGAACATCCATGGCCAAAGGCTCGATGCGATTGCGTGCTGAAACGCCGGCTGGGTGGGGAATTGCGGGATCAGGCTAGACGGAGGTCGGCACGACGACGAGCGCCCACACGACGAGCGGTGCGAACAGCACGATGATGCCGCAGTAGGCCAGCATCTTTCGCTGGAACCGCACTTTGTCCTCGACTTCCGCATTCGCCAGAATCATGACTCCGTGCAGTGAGAAGGGACTCACGTCGACCACAGTCGCCGAGAAGACGATCGCGGCAACGAATCCCAGAACGCCCACCTCGCCACCGAGGAGCAACGGCATCGCGAGCGGCAAGGCGATACCGATCGTGGCCGTAGACGACGCGAACGCCGACAGGATGCCGACCGCGTAGCAGAGGATCAGTGCGGTGAACAGCGGCGCCAGGGCCGCGGAGGCCGTGTTGCCCAGGAAGTCCAAGGTTCCGTTCTTGGTCAGGACGGCCATGTAGGTGAGCATTCCGCAGACCAGAACCACCGCCGGCCAGGCCACATTGTCCACTATTTTCGGGTGCGACTTGGGTGCCATGAGGAGCAACGCGGCACTCACACAGAGTGAACTGACCCCGATGTCGATACCGAACCCGACCGAACCCACCGCCAGGAAGAGTATGCCGCCCAGGGTTGCACACTGGTAGCGGTTCAGCCGAGGACGAGCAGGGGGCGCCTCCGCGGCGGTGCCAGTCCTGCTGCGGTTCAACACCGCGGTCGATACGCCGGTGCCGTCGGATTCGGGGAACGGCAGGCTGCCCGCCCCGATCCCGCCGATCGGACCGTCCGATGCGCTGACGGCTTCGTCTCCTCGGTTGTCGCGTCGGACGAGATCACGGCCGTAGATCAGGAACAGCACAATCCCGATTGCCAGGTTCAGGACGAACGGCACCAGGAAGATGACGCCGGGATTCGTCGGCAGACCTGCCGACTGCATGATGCCGGTGACCAGTGCGCCATACAGATTGATCGGCGAGAATACGCAAGCCAGCCCCCCGTGAGTGATCATCATGCCCATCAGGAACGGGTTGATGCGGTTTCTCGCCGCAAGTGGCATCGCGATCGGGGCGAGCATTCCTACTGCCAGCACGGCCCCCATCGACATGAGTAGACCGGATAGTGCGAACAGCATCCACACGATGGCCCAGCGCCGGCCGCGGACGAGGTGCAGACATCTGTCCATGATGTAGTCGAGGGTGCCATTCGCCTTCGCGATGGCAAACAGGAGCGTGATGCCACCCACGATGAGGAAGGTCCCCGCGGGGAAGGCGTCGACGACCTCGTCGATCGGGATGTCGGAAACCCAGGCGCCGACGATGAATGCCGCGGCGAACGCGAGGATTCCCATATTGATCGGTGCGACGGTGGCGACCGTGAAGATCGCCGCCAGGACGAGAACGGAGATTGCGTAGATCATGCCCAGTCCTTCCAGGACCAAGTAAGTGAAGCTCGAACCCGCATCGCGGCAGCCGCGTTCTGCGGCAGGCCGATTCGGGACGAGGGTGAAGTGTGCGCAGCAGTGCACTACCCGGAAGTCAGCGCCTTCGCCAGCTCGACGCCGCCGTTGGCGTCGTTCCAGATCACCGCGGCCAGTTCGTCTCCAGTCGGAAAGTTGCCCTGAGATGCGAGGCCGTCGCCCTTGGCGATGATCTGATCCCTGGTCATGGGGTGTTGCGCCGTGCCGACGCTGTCGACCACCGTCGCCGACCGGGTGCTGCCGTCCACGAATCGCATCCGCACGCCGGTCGCGAAGTGCCGTGGGTAGTACTTCTCCTCCAGGGCGGGATCGACCTCGAACCGGACCTTTCCGGCGATAGCCAGGATTCGTTCGTCGTCGAGGAATTCCTCGCCGTAGGCGTCGTATCGGGTGGGCCCGTAGGCGAGCGTCGCGCCGACGATGTACGGGCAGCTGTACTGCGCCGTCATGGTGGACTCGGCCTTGGTCATGTGCTGATCGGCGATGAGCCGCGGCCCGGTGACCAGAATCTCCTCGATGTCGTCGATCGAGATACTGAAGTCGTCCGTCACTTCCCGCAGGGCGTCGATCGTCGAGTGGAACAACCGGCAGCACGAGTAGGGCTTGAAGCTGATCACGTGAATCTGCAGCTTGTCGTCCGGCGTGACGTCGCGCAGTGGTCCGCCGAAGCTGGCGGCGGCACCGTACGTTCCCTCGATCGACAGCTGCGGTGCCGTCACATCGGGCAGCATCGCGAAGTCTGCTGCGAGCACACCGTTGCGGGCACCCAGTCCGGCGTGCACGCGTTTGACCTCACCCCCGGTCGGCTCGACCGAGAACTGCATGGAGCCACTGGCCTGGGAGAGGGCGTGTCCCCAGGCGGTCACGAGGACTCCCGGATCGACGGGCTGCTGGCCCCGGTACGCCCGCAGACTCAGCACCGCCGCCGCGGCGCCGAACGAACCGAAGACGGAGGTGGGGTGGAAGCCGCGGTGGACCGTCTCCAACCCGCCCGAAGTGGTGCCGATCAGCGCCATCGCTTCGTAGCCGGCTGCGACGGCGCGGAACAACTCCGACTGCGACGCGTTCGTCTCCACAGCGACGGCAAGCGCTGCCGGAATGATCACACAACCGGGGTGGCTCGTCGTCACGTCGTGCGTGTCGTCGAGTTCGTAGCTGTGCCCCGCGGTGCCGTGGACCAGGGCGGCGATGGACGCTTCGGTGGTCCAGCCGCCGCCGAGCACGACGCTGTTCCCGGTGCCCGCAAACCTGCGCGACCAGTCGGTGATCTGCTTCGCCGCGGGACGGGTACTGCCCCACAGCGAGACGACAAAACTGTCGAGGAACAGCCGTCGGACCGCTTCGACGTCTTCAGCGGTCAACGGCGAGTTCGCCACGTGGGCGACATGTTCCGCCAGTCGCTTTGTGAGACCTGCAATTTCGGGCTCGTCCTTGCTCTTGTTCATACTCTCTCTCACTACTACGCCCCCGACATGAAGAATTGTCTAGCGCGGCATCGTCACTTGTAGCCGCCCTCGACCGTGCCGAGCCGCTCCCAGTCGTCCGGATCGTGCAACACCCAGATCTCGGCCTGCACGCTCGCGCTGATCTGCTTGATCCGCTGGATCGACTGCACGGTCTGGATCGCATTGACGTCCACCGGACACGGGCACTCCGATTCGAGTCCGGAGCGAAGGTGAACCGAGTCTCCGGTGATCAGGAACGACCGCGACGGAAGCTTGACCAGCAAGCTGACCTCGCCCGGGGTGTGCCCGGGGGTCTGGTAGATGACGAGGCTTCCGTCGCCGAACAGGTCGTAGTCCTCACGCAACGGATTCCACTTGAACGACCGGGTCAGCTCGAGATCCTGCGTCCGGTAGAAGCCGCGGTAGGGTGGGTCCGGCCAGAACGCGTAGCGCAGATCCACCTCCGACATGTAGAACTCGGCGTCCGGGAAGAGGTACATGCCTCCGGTGTGGTCGAAGTGGGAATGGGAGATGACGACATGAGTGATGTCGGAGAGCTCGAAACCGCACTTCTGGATCTGCAGTTCGAGGGTGTTCTCCGGCGGGCAGTCGAGGGCGAACACATCGACCAGGTCGCCGTACACCGACCGGGGGTCGTTCCACGCCTCCGGTGCCAGTCCCGTGTCGAACAGGACCAAGCCTCGATCGTGCTCGATGAGGAAGGTCGGAATCGGCACCGAGAGCGGCCCGTGGTGACCCATCGTGATCAAACCGCTGTCGAGGGTGATGGATGCTCCGGCCAAGGGCCAGAGTCGATTTGCCGTCATGGCAGAACCTTTCGGGTGTGCAGGACAAATGAGGGTGTGGCCCATGTCAGCCGAGGGTGTCGGCGACCTCGGCGGAGATGCCGTAGGACTTCAACTCGACGAAGGCGTCGAATCCTTCGAGGCCGGCCTCCCGGCCGATACCGCTGTGTTTGAATCCGCCGAACGGGGCGTGGAAGCCGGCGCCGTTCCCATTGATCTCGACGGTGCCGGTCTGGATCCGGCGGGCGACCGCGAGTGCGTGCTCGGGATCCGCGCCGTACACGGCGCCGCTGAGCCCGAATGCCGAGTCGTTCGCGACGGCGATCGCCTCGTCCTCGTCGTCGACGACGAGCACACCCACGACCGGACCGAAGATCTCCTCCTGCGCAATCTTCATATCGGGTGTGACGTTCGTGAACAGCGTCGGCTCGACGAACATGCCGCGCTCGAACTCGGCGGGTCGGCCGCCACCGACGACGACGGTTGCGCCTTCCTCCCGTCCCGCTGCGATGTACCCTTCGACGCGCTCGCGATGTTGCACGCTGACCAGGGGCCCGATCTCCGTCGACTGGTCGAAGGGATCGCCCACGCGAAGACCCTCGACCATTGCGGCCAACCGGTCGGTCAGGTCCTTCTCACGACGCCGCGACACGATGATCCGCGTCTTGTTCGTGCACGCCTGACCGTTGTACCGGAACGACTGCGTCCGGAGGGACTGCACCGCACCGTCGAGGTCGGCGTCGTCGAGGACGATCGCGGCGGACTTCCCGCCCAGTTCGAGTGTGTAGCGGCGGAGGTCGTTGCCGCACAGCGACGCGATGCGTCGGCCGGCGAGGGTCGAACCGGTGAACGACACCTTGTTCACACCGGGGTGGGTGACGAGGTATTCGCTCTCGGCCCTGTCGGCGGTGACGATGTTGACCACGCCGGCCGGGAAACCCGCGGCCTGAACCATTTCCGCGAGAAAGTAGGAACTCAGCGGAGCCTCGGGGGAAGGCTTCAGGATGACTGTGCAGCCCGCGAGCAGGGCGGGGACGAGCTTGAGCATCGCGACCGACAGCGGCGCGTTCCACGGCACAACGGCCGCGACCACGCCGATCGGCTCGCGGGTCACGAGCGCGTTGCCGGTGTTCGAGCGGCGCACGGTCCGCCACGCGTACTGCTCGACGAGCTCGAGGTTGGCATCGATCAACGCAATGGCGGCGCCGGATTGGGATGCGACCGTCTGCGTGATCGGACAGCCCATCTCTTCCGTGATCAATACCGCGATCGATTCGCGATTCTCGGTGATCGCTTTGCCGAATCGACGGACCACGTCCATCCGCTCCGACAGGCTCATGCGCGGCCACGGACCGCTGTCGAACGCCTCGCGCGCAGCACCTACCGCGCGGTCGACGTCCGCCCGCGAACCGGCGGGAATCCGGGCGAGTGCCTGTTCTGTGAACGGCGACACGACTCCGATGGTGTCATCGGTGGCGGGTTCGACCCATTCGCCTCCGATGAACAAGTTCGTGTACTTGCCCTGCCACACCATGATGAAACTCCTGCCGATTCTAGAAATGCAGATGAATGCTCTATTCGCCACGCAGCCTCGGGAATTCGCCTTCAGCCGCGGGATACTCGCGCACGGCGATGGGGTTCGACTCGAGTTCGACTCACAAACCCCGGCCCGATGTGACCTACGCCTCTACAACTATCGAACGGCTTATCACGACAGTCAATTGGCGATTCGGCAAGCACCCTTCGCGGGCTTCGAAGCATGCAGCTCAGAGCATCGCCACCCCGCTCACCGCGGCGGAATCTACTCTGCGGGCGTCTGCGGCACCTGCCTGATCAAGCACCCGAGAAAAGCCGCGACCGTCGGCGTCCCGAACATCCGCGTCGCGGTGCCGACGTTGATGCGTCGCACTGCCCAGCTCTCGTCGAGCGGCCGCACCAGCATCTCGGAGTCTGCTGCCTGGGTAGCCATTCGCTGCGGGACGACGGTGGCCCCCAGGCCGGCCCGGACCATACCGAGCGCCACCTCACCCGTGCGCACGACATGTCGGAAATCGTCGGTGTCAGCTCCGTGATCCTGGAAGATCGTCGCCGTCGTCTGTGTCGCGATCAGCCCCTCGGCGGCAAGTTCGCCGAACCTCACGGAACTCCGATCTGCGAGGCGGTGTTCTCGTGGCAGTACAGCGACGAGGGGCTCGCTGCCGAGGAGTTCCATCTCGGCAGCGGAACACTTCGGTTCGCCGACGCTGGCGAACACGCCGATATCACATTCCCCGGCTTCGATCTGGCGAATCACTTCGCTGTTGTCCACCTCGCGCAGCGACAGCTCGACGAACGGACGCTCGTTGATGAACCTTCTGACCGCAGGCGCGAGGAGATCGATGATCACCGAGTGTGCCGCGGCGACCACGAGCCGATCCTCCACCTGCGTGGTGAGGGTGGCCAACTCCGAGCGCAGATCGTCGAAGTCGGCGAGCATTCTCTGCGCGTATCGAGCCAGCACTGCACCCGCCTCGGTCGGCGCGACGCCCGTTCGTGCCCGATGCAGGAGGGGGAGACCGACCATGGCTTCGAGAGCCTGAATTCGCTTGGTGGCGGTCGACGGGGCGATATGTTCCCGCGCCGCAGCGAGCCCGATCTGACGTTCTTCCACGGCCGAAAGAAAGAGCCTCAGGCTGAAAAGATCGACCTGCCACTGCATGGTTGGAGCATACTACCGGCAGGTAACGCTGGACTTCGATCGCGCAATGGCGGCGCCGGACCGGGATCCGCCACCAGTTCACTCAGCACGAATTTGCGTCATCGGAGTCGTGCGGGCGGTCGAGCAGCTGGGTGACGAGTGCGCTCGCAGCCGGGCTCGAAGCCCGCCCACGAGCGGTGGCGAGGTGGATCCTGCGCGCCGCCCACGGCTCGGCGAATTCCATCACCGCGACGCGGCTCATCATCTCGTGACTGAGTAGGCATTCCGGCTGAACGGTGACGCCCATTCCCGCCTGGACGAGACTCATCGCGACCTCTCCGCTCCGCACGGAGTGCCTGGAATCGAATTGCTCTCCCAACCGATTCGCCGCGGCGCGAAACGCCGGCGCCATCGCGCGTGCCGCAATCAGCCTTTCGGGCAACAGATCCTGGAAGGTCACGACCGACTGCTCGGTGAGCGGGTGACCCAGCGGCACCACCGCGACCAGCCGATCACGACGGTAGGGCGTGACATCCACGCCGTCGAGATCGAGTTCGTGTGCGGCCGCGAATACCCCGAGGTCCGCTTCGCCGCGCGCGACCTGCTGAACGATCTCGGCGTTCTCGGTCTCCCGTACGGCCAGGTCGACGAGCGGGTATTCACGGCTGTACTCGCCCAGTTCCCGCGCCAGGAACGGCACGATGATCGATCGGGCCGACACGATCGTCAGGTCACCCTGCACTCCCTCGGTCAAAGACGCTATCTCGGAGCGCATCTCCTCGAGGTTTCCGAAGATCGTGCGGACGTGTCGTTCGAGGACTGCACCGGCGGGGCTGGGGACTACGCCCCTGGGCCCACGATCGAGAAGCTTGATTCCGGCGATGTCCTCCAGGGCCTGGATTCGCTTGGTTGCCGTGGACGCGGCGATGTTCTCCCGGATCGCGGCCAGACCGATCTGCCGTTCTTCGATCGCGGACAGAAACAGTCGCAACGTGAACAGATCGACCTGTCGAATCAGATGAAGCCTGTTGAACATAGCCATACCGCCCTCACGATCAGCGAAATACGGACTCGACCATGCCAATCACGCCCTGTCTCTCGCGACCGAGATCGTGAGAGACAAGTTTCGAAACAGGGTTGACGTGGCCCAGCTCACTCCCTAGTGTTCCCGATCATATCATCGTAGTTACGAATGGCGTGTTCATATATATGAATGACGCAACCGTCGTCCGAAGTGAGAGAAGAGGCTCGACCCGTGACACAGCCACAGGACTCGCTCCACAACGCCCCCAATCCGCCACGCCGGAAGCCGAAGAACGTCGGCCCCGCGGTAGTGGTCGGCACAGCCCTCGAACTGTTCGACTTCTACCTCTATGCATCGATGGCCGCCCTGGTGTTCGGCCCGCTCTTCTTTCCCTCGGAAGACTCCACGGTCAGCACCCTCGCCGCCTTCTCCACGTTCGCCGTCGGATTCCTGGCCCGCCCGCTCGGCGGAATCGTGTTCGGCATCCTCGGCGACAAGATCGGCCGCAAGGCCGTGCTGTCGTTCAATCTCCTACTGATGGGCCTGGCCAGCGGCTGCATCGGCCTAATCCCGTCGTACGAGACGATCGGGATTGCCGCACCCGTGCTGCTGGTTCTGTTCCGTATCGTCCAGGGCCTCGGTGCGGGCGCAGAGTTCGGCAGCGCCATCGCGATGTCCTACGAGCATGCCGACGCGAAGTCCCGCGGACGGCAGGGCGCATGGCCGGCCATGGGCGTAAGCGTCGGCCTGCTGGTGTCCTCCCTGGCCGTGGCCGCCGTGACGAGCCTCGACAAAGCCGACCTCTACAGCTGGGGCTGGCGGATCCCGTTCCTGGCCAGCTTCGTCCTCGTCGGGCTGGGCTACTGGATGCGCCGGAACCTGCCCGAGACCCCCGACTTCGAACGGGTAGCCGCCGAAGCTCAGACCCGCAAGAAGACACAACCATTCCGCGACCTGCTGAAGAATCACTGGCGTGGGCTGACCGTCGTCGCCGTGTCGACCATCGGCGTCAACGGCATCAGCTACATCTTCAAGACGTTCTCACTGTCGTATCTCTCCGAGTTCCGCGACGTCGCCGCCAACGTCGGCGCGTTCGGTATCAGCCTGGCCAGTGCCGTCGCGCTCGTGACCATCCCCCTCGCGGGGCGGCTCTGCGACAGCGCCGGGACACGCCGCATCATGCTTATCGGCGCCGGGTGTGTGGCAGGGCTGGCATTCCCCTTCTTCTGGCTCCTGAACACCGACCGACCGGTCTACATCTGGCTCGCACTCATCCTCACCGTCGGAATCGTCCAGCCCACGCTGCTCGCGGCTTCCGGGTCCTTCCTCGCCCGGCAGTTCCCACCCGAAGTCCGCGCCTCGGGCCTCGGCGCCGGACGGGAAGTCAGCGGCGCACTCGCCGGCGGCCTCGCTCCACTCGCGGCGCTGACCATGGTTTCACTGTCCCCGACCCACTCCACCTGGGGTGTCTCCCTGATCTTCGTCGTCGGCGCGATCCTCATCGCGGGTGCAGCACTCGGTGACCAGTACCGCACCATCAGCATCAGAAACCACACCCCTTCCGCCGAAAGCGCTCCCGCCGTTCGGTGATCCGGCTGGGGCACTGCCCGACGTGGCGGTGCCCCAGTCACCTGTAGGCTGATTCGATCGGTGATCGAGAAGAGGGAGAGCCACGTGCCGCCGGTTGCTGGTGAGGCGAAAGAGCATCGCACGGTCTCACGTGTCATGACGATCCTCGAGCTCGTCTCCCGGAGCACGGACGGGCTGTCACTCGCCCAGCTCGCCGCAGCGCTCGACGCCCCCCGATCGTCCGTGCACTACATCGTGAAGGGCCTGGTGGCCACCGGCTACCTGACCGAGAACGGCGCCTATACCCTTGGTCCCGCAGTGGGCACACTGCTGGCAGCGCACCAACCTCCGGTCGACCGCGTGGCCCGGGAAAGCCTGGAATCGTTGCACCGCCGCTTCGACGAGACGGTCACGCTGTGCATTCAGATCGGGGAATCCGTCGTGAACATCGACATCATCGAGTCGACGCAACCGATCCGCTTCTCGCCCGCACTCCACGTCCGGCGCCCGCTCTTCCCGTCCACCGCCGGCAAGTGCTTCCTGGCCTATGCAGATCAGCGGTTCCGCGACACCTACCTCGACACCCACATCGAGGAGACCGACAAGCGCCTACAGGCACGCGAGGAACTCGACCGCATCGCACGCGACGGAATCGGATACGCGAGCAAAGAAGTGACACCCGACCTCGGCGGCGTTGCGGTCCCGGTGTTCCACCGCGACAAACACGTTGCCGTCCTCACGGTCGCCGGGCCACGAGCCCGCATCGATATCCGACTCGAGGAGATCGCCGACGCCGCAATCAGCGAAGCCCGGCACATAGCCGAGCGCCTGACGGCGCAGTAATTGCGCCGGGGCCTCAGGTCGCGGCACTCGAATTCGTTTGCGGGGCAGCACCGTCCCCCTGGCCGAACCCACGGAGATCGACAGCGCGCCGGGCGTTTCCGACCGCCGAGACGGTGACCGAACCGACCACTCCCAGTCGGTCGAACACGAGCCCCGTGCCGACGGAGATGCCGTGTTGCTCGGCCCGATCGAGTGCGGCCAGTCCGAGTTCGAGGCCCTCCGGTAGACGTGCCAGTGCGAGAGTCACGTCAGCGTTGATGAACTCCAGTCCCGCACTGCCCAAATTGCTGATGACGTTGGCGGCGTCCGCAATGCTCGCGGCCATCTGGAAAGCAGTCGGTGGCTCGCCCTCGACCACCGGGATCGCGAATTGCCAGATCTGCTTGCGATCACCGTTCTGCGGTGCGTCCGCGGGCAGGGTCCAGCCCGCACCGTCGCTGCGGTACAACCGTTCGGCAGTCCCCGCCGCCCGCTTGCAGTCGTCAGGTGGCGGCTGCGGGCTGTTGCCCGAAGCCCACACGATGCCGTCCGGTGTCGTGGTGGGGCTCAGATACAGTGCGCTGGCCCGCGCGACCGCTTCCCCGTCCTGGCTCAGCACCGCGTCGACGAGGCACAGGCGGCGCCCTTCGCGAACTACGGTGGTCGATGTGACGGACGGTTTCATCCCCGCGGGACGGAAGAGGTCGAGGGTCCACCGAACCGGCTGAAGGTCCTGCCGCCCGAGTTCCTCCACAGTCTTCTCGGTGGCACGAGCAAGAGCCCCGCTGACGGCCATGCCGCGCATGTGTCCACTGCCCCAGCCACTTCCAGCGGGTGATTGGGGCACGTATTCCTCGGACTGAACATCGCGACCGGGCGCCAACCGAAAGAAGGCGGACGTCATCCTCGATTCTCCTCTTCTTCGTTTTCGAATCGAAACGATCTCATCGCATATTACGGACCGTGACAGTGTCACGAGGAAAGGGATCTACAGAAGCGCCGGCTCCCACTGTCGGCCGTCGATGACCAGTGGCTTCGACGCCGGAAGCCGATACCACGACGGACCTTCCGATGCGGCAGAGGCAATGACGACGCGGCGTGCTTCATGAGTCACGCGCTTCTCCCTACCGTGGCCGGTTCCGCACATAGAACTCTTTCGCAGATTATCCTCGGCGCGAAACCGCGTCAATTTCGTATTTTCGAATCATCTACTTCCCGGGAGCGAAGCGTCTTTTTTCCATTTTACGAACTGGCGATTTCTTCCAGAGAAACCGCAGTTCACAGTTGACGCCAAGTCATTTCACGGCGTACATGTTGCGTATGCCACAAACGGAATTGCGCGTTTTCGACAAGCTCTATATCGGTGGTGAATGGGTCGACCCCATCGACGGCGTCATCGCCGAGAGTATCGACCCCGCATCGGGTAAGCCGTGGGCGGCGGTTGCGATGGGGGGTGCGGGTGACATCGACCGCGCCGTCTCGGCAGCGGCCGAGGCGTTCGCGGGCCCGTGGCGCCGCACCCCCGGTCACGAGCGCGCAGCGTTACTGCGACGGTTCGCCCAGCTTTTCGAGGAAGCGATTCCCGAATTGGTGGAACTCGAGTCCCACGACACGGGCGCCCTGAAGTCCGACCTCCGCGGGAGTCTGGCTGCACAAGTGCAGTGGTACTACTGGTTCGCCTCGCTCGCCGACAAGACCCAAGGCCGCACGATACCGATGGACGACACGGTGCACGCCTTCACCACCATGGTGCCGATCGGTGTGGTGGGTGCAATCGTGCCCTGGAACGCGCCGTTGCTGACCACGTGCATGAAGATCGGGCCTGCCCTCGCTGCAGGTTGTACGGTCGTCCTCAAGCCTGCCGAACAGACTCCGGTGTCCGCACTCGTCCTGGCGCAACTCGCGGAGAAGACGGGGTTCCCACCGGGTGTCCTCAACGTCGTCCCCGGTTACGGGCGCACGGCCGGTGCGCGCCTGGTCGCTCACCCCGACGTCGGCAAGGTCTCGTTCACCGGCTCGACCGACACCGGCCGGCGGATGGTGGTCGACGGCACCGACAACCTCAAACGATTCACCTTCGAGCTGGGCGGCAAGGCCCCGCACATCGTCTTCGGCGACGCCGACGTCGATCAGGCGCTCAATGCGGCCACCGCCTCGGCGTGGCGGTTGTGCGGGCAGAGCTGCGCGCTCGGGTCGAGGGTGCTGGTAGAGCGATCGATATACGACCGCGCAGTAGACACCTTCCGCACCCGGGCCGCCCAGGTACGTGTCGGCATGCCGGCCGACGAGACCGCACGCATGGGACCCCAGGCGCACGAAGAGCAACTGAACAAAACCCTGTCGTACGTGAAGATCGGCCGGGACGACGGCGCCGAACTGGTCGCCGGAGGCGAACGGATCCTCACCGACGAACTGGCACCCGGTTACTTCGTTCAGCCGACCGTTTTCGCCAACGTCTCCAACGACATGCGGGTGGCGCGTGAAGAGATTTTCGGCCCAGTGGTGGCACTGATCCCGTTCGACGACGAAGAAGAGGCCATCGCCATCGCCAATGACACTGCGTACGGGCTGACCGCGGGACTGTGGACGGGCAATATCGGTCGCGCGCATCGGGTCTCGAACCAGATCGAAGCCGGATCGGTATGGGTCAACACCTACTCGTTCGTGCGGTGGTCACTTCCCTACGGCGGCTTCAAGGCCAGCGGTTGGGGCCGGGAGAACGGCATCGACGCCCTCACCCCGTACATGGAGACCCGTACGACGGTCATCGGCCTCACCGCGCAATTCCCAAACTATTTCGAGAACACGGAGGATTGATCACGATGCGTGCAATTGCCTTTCCGGGCGACGACACCACTGTCATCAGAGAGTTCGACGATCCTGTACCGGGGCCCGGCGAGGTCGTCGTCCGGGTCCGAGCCTCGGGCATGTGCGGAAGCGACCTCCTGTTCCGTAGGGGCGCGATAGCTGTCGGAACCGACGTCATCCAGGGCCACGAACCGTGCGGGGACGTCCACGCCGTCGGTGACGGTGTGACGCCGATGATGGCGCGTGTCGGCGATCGCGTGATGATTCATCACTATTGGGGCTGCGATGCGTGTCCCGCCTGCCGCTCCGGCTGGCCGCAGATGTGCGAGCGCGAACCATCGAAGGTCATGGGAATCTCCGCGAACGGTGGGCACGCCCCATTCCTCAAAGTGCCTGCCCGCACTCTCCTGCCGCTTCCGGACGCCTTGAGCTACAAGGCCGGGGCAGCGATCGGGTGCGGAACCGGCACGGCGTGGGGTGGCCTGCAACGGCTCGGCACTGTCGCCGGGGAAACGATCGTGGTATTCGGCCAAGGCCCCGTCGGTCTGTCGGGCACGATGCTCGCGTCGGCGCTGGGTGCGACGGTGATTGCCGTGGACATCGACGACAACCGGTTACAGCGCGCCAAGAGTTTCGGTGCGACCTCGACTGTCGATTCGGGGTCCTGCGATGTGGTCGAAGCAATCGCCGACCTGACGGGTGGACGCGGCGCACCGCTGATTCTGGAGACTTCCGGCAAAGCCAACGACGATGCTCTCGCAGTACTCGCCCCCTGGGGCCGCGCATGCTTCCTCGGCCTGCCCGGGCATATCGAGTTCGACGTCCAGGCTCACTACAAGAAGCAATGGACGTTGATGACGTCGTGGACGATGTCCACGATCGAGCAATTGCGGTGCGCCGAGTTCATCGCCGCACGGAATCTCCCCATCGACGACATCTACACCCACACCTGGTCCCTGGATCAGGGTGTGGAGGCGTACGAATGGTTCGCGCAGCAGAGCGACGGCAAGGGTGTCTTCGAGTTCTAGCGTTCAGATCGCCCGGCCGCCGAAGTGCCCTCGGCAGTGGCGCTGACCATTCACTGATCCATCCCGAACGGGTAGGGGGCGGACGCGCGTCGTGCATCCGCCCCCTACCCGTCGGTTCAGGAATCGAAGACCACGACTCCACGCAGGTTGCGGCCGGCCTTCATGTCGTCGAAGCCGACGTTGATGTCGTCGAGGGAGTAGCGGGTGGTCACGAGCTCGTCGAGGCGAAGTTGCCCGTTCTGGTACATCTGCAGCTGTACCGGGATGTCCGCGGTGGGGCAGCTGGCCCCGAACAGGGAGCCCTGCAGCCGCTTCTGGTACAGGACGAGCTCGTGCAGGTTGATGTCACCGTCCTTCACTGCGACATCACCGAGCCCGACCGCCACACACGTACCCGCCTTGCGGACGGACTGCAGGCCCTGCCCCACATGACGTCCGCTGGTGACGCCGACGGTGACGATGGTGGCGTCGGCGCCCTGACCGTTGGTCATCGACCGGGCCACCTCGGTGGCCTCCTCGATGTCGGCGACGGCATGGGTGGCCCCGAGCTTCAACGCCGATTCGCGCTTGAATTCGACCGGGTCGACGGCGATGACGGCGCCCGCGCCGGCGTGTGCGGCACCCTGGACGGCATTGATCCCGATCCCGCCGATGCCCATCACGATGACGACGTGCCCCGGCCGGATCTGCGCGGAGTTGACCGCCGCACCCCAGCCGGTCCCCACGCTGCACCCGGTCAGGCACGCGACGTCCAGTGGGATCGAGGGGTCGATCTTGATCGCCGATGCCGTCGAGACGGTCACGTATTCGCAGAATGTTCCCAGACCGGCGAGCTGTCCGACCGGTGCACCGTCGAGGGACAGTCTGAACGAGCTCGGATCGTCGAAGCGGGCACCGGTGGCGAGGAATCGGCCGAGATCGCACAGGTTCTGATGACCGGTGGCGCACCATCGGCAGCGACCGCACACCGGCAGGAAGGAGAAGACCACGTGGTCGCCCTCGGCGAAGCCTGTGGTGCCCGGTCCCACTGCCTCGACGACCCCCGAGCCTTCGTGGCCACCCGCAATCGGGAGGATCCCCGGTTGCTGGTCTCCGGTCGCGAAGTGGTCGTCGGAGTGGCAGAGGCCGGTGGCGGCCATCTTGACCCGGATTTCCCCAGGCCAGGGATCATCGACCTCGAGCTCGACCACCTCGTACGTGCCCGGCGACTGCCGCAGCACAGCGCCCCTGGTCAGCATGAGCGAGCCGCCCGCGCGCTGGAATCGGATACCGCCCTGCCCGCATCGACGCGATCATTCGGTGTTCTCATGGTGCATCCACTCCTCTTGGTGACGATCCCGCTGGTGAGCGCCGGTGAACACCGGCGTACGTTCGATGACCCCGACTGGCAGACTGCGCACGGTGTCGGCGGTTGCCGAACACTGCGCCGCTGTCTCCGTGCGCGGATTCATCGCAGCACGGGAAGAAATACTGCCTCCGTGAATGGTGTCACTGTGAAGGCGAATTCGTCAATGGTGGCATAGAATTGGCTAAATAGATCGATGGAATTCGGTCTACTCGAATCGACACTTCACGTTTCTTCAATTGGAACCGACTCAGGTGAGCAATAGACTCGAGGTGGTCGATTGGAGCCGAAATATGAAGAAATCCCGTGGCCCGCTCGCGGGCGTCAAGATCGTGGAACTGGGCGGCGTCGGGCCCGTTCCGTTCTGCTGCATGCTCCTGTCCGACTTGGGGGCGGACATCATCCGGATCGACCGGCCGCCGGGCTACGACGGTGGCGCGCCGGTGGATCCGCGCTTCAATCTTCTCAATCGCGGACGCCGCAGTGCAGCAATGGATCTGAAGAACGAGGCGGCCGCCGCTGCGATTCTCGACCTGGTGCGTCGAGCCGATGTGCTGGTGGAGGGTTTCCGTCCCGGCGTGGCGGAGAAGTTGGGAATCGGCCCGGACGACTGTCTCGCCGCGAATCCCGCGCTGGTGTACGGGCGGATGACGGGATGGGGTCAGGACGGACCGCTGGCTCAGTCCGCGGGGCACGACGCCAACTACATCTCACTGACCGGCGTCCTTCATGGCATCGGCGCCAAGGACGGGCCACCGACGTTGCCCCTGAATCTCGCCGGCGACTTCGGCGGCGGCTCACTGTATCTGGCGCTGGGAGTGGTTGCGGCTCTTCTCGAGAGCCGGCTGTCCGGCCGTGGCCAGGTGGTCGATGCAGCGATGGTGGACGGGTCGGCGTCGTTGATGACCCTGTTCTACGGCCTTCACGCAGCCGGATACTGGAACGACGAGCGCGGAACGAATCGGCTCGATTCGGGCGCGCCCTGGTACCACGTGTACGAGACCTCGGACGGACGCTGGATCAGCGTCGCCTGTAACGAAACCCGATTCTGGCGCAACACTCTTCGCCTTCTCGGACTGAGTGAATCCGACATGCCCGATCAGCACGACCGGACCCGCTGGCCGGAGATACAGGAACGGTTCGCCGCGGTGTTCCGAACCCGCACTCGCGACGAATGGTGCGCCCTCGCCGAAGGGGAGGACGCGTGCTGGGCGCCGGTGTTGTCGTTGACCGAGGCACCGCAGCACAAGCATCTCGTTGCGCGCGGCACGTTCACAGAGGTCGACGGCGTGGTGCAGCCGGCGCCGGCGCCGCGGTTCAGCCGCACCCCGGGCGCGATCCAGGGCCCGCCCGACGCGCCCGGACAGCACACCGACGACGTTCTCGGCGACTGGGGTTTTACCGCCGAACAACTCGCTGCACTCCGCACGGCGGGCGCAATCACCTGACCCCTCGGCTGCGCCTCACAACAGGATTCGCATTCGCCGAATCGTTGATTCGAAAAGAATCACTAGGTTCGGCAACCGCGCAGTTCTACCATTTATTCAAGCGGTGCAACCGAAATACGGGCACCATTCCTTCCGATCTGGAGAGAAGAATATGAATTCGAACTTCCTCGACGAATCCCAGGCAGCTTGGCTCGACGTCGTGAACGATTTCATGGACAACGAAATCACCGTCGAGTATGTCCGGCACTGCGACGAGAACCGGCTCTACCCGTACGAGGCGTACGAGAAGATCGCCAAGCAGGGCTGGCTCGGCATCCTGTTCCCCGAGGAGATGGGCGGCTCCGGCGGCGATATCTTCGACTACTCGCTGATGGCAGAGGGTCTCGGCAAGTTCGGATTCGACTTCGCGTGCTCGGTGCTCGTTCCGACCTTCACCGCCATGAACATCCTGAAGTTCGGCACCAAGGAGCAGCAGGACCGCTACGTCAAGCCGTTCATCGACGGTGACATTCGCTTCTCGGTCTCGATCTCCGAGCCCGACGCCGGTTCGGACGCCGCGAACACCAAGACCCGCGCTCGCCGTGACGAGAACGGCGACTGGGTGATTACGGGCTCCAAGCTCTGGTGCTCAGGTGCAGCGGCCGACAACACGGTCATCGCGATGCTGGTTCGCACCGACACCTCCGACAAGCACAAGGGCCTGTCGGTGCTTCTGATCCCGAACGACACCCCGGGACTCGTCATCAACAAGCTGCCGACCCTGTCGCGGCACGCGACCGGCACCACCGAGATCTTCCTCGACGAGGTCCGGGTTCCCGGCGACGCGCTGCTGGGCGAAGAGGGCCAGGGCTGGAAGGTCATCACCGACCACCTCGAACTGGAGCGTTGCGCCGTCGCAGCCGCTTACACCGGCAACGCGCAGGAGGCAGTCGACAACGCCAACCGGTACGCGCACCAGCGCACTCAGTTCGGCAAGCCGATCCGTGAGTTCCAGGTCCTCAAGCACATGCTGGCGGAGAACCAGACCCGCGTCGACGCTGCTCGTCTGCTCTGCTACCGGGCCGCCGCGATCAAAGCCGAGGGCACCCCGGCCGCCCGCGAGACCTCGATGGCCAAGCTGTACGCGTCGGAGACCCTCAAGCAGTGTGCGCTCGACGGCATGCAGATTCTGGGTGGCTACGCCAACCTGCCCGAGGGCGACATGGAGCGCTACCTGCGCGAGTCGATCCAGTGCACGATCGGCGGCGGCACGTCGCAGATTCAGCGCACGATCATCGCCAAGTCGATGCGCCTGACCAACGCCTGAGTCTCTCCCCGATCACCTTTCACGTCCCAAGGAAGCAGCGATGACAACGACGAATCCCGTAACCATCAACAACCGCATCGACATGCCGCTCGACGAGATCGAGGTCGGCACGGTGTTTCGCAGCGGTGGTCGCACCATCACCGAGACCGACGTGGTCAACTACTGCGCGCTGACCGGCAACTGGATCGAGATCCACTCGAACGTCCACTACGCGGCCCAGACCCGTTTCGGTGAGCGCCTGGTACAGGGGTCGCTGACCTACTCCATCATGACCGGCCTGATCACCTTCGGTCCGCCGATCCAGGCGAACTACGGGATCAACAACCTTCGGTATCTCACGCCGGTGCACATCAACGACACCATCTACGTCACCGCCGAGGTCCTCGCCAAGAAGGATAAGGACGACAAATACGGCGTCATCACGCTGCTGATGAAGGCGCTCAACCAGAACGGCGACGTGTGCCAGAAGAGCGAATGGAGCCTGTTGATGCTGCGCAAGCGCGAGGATCTCGAGGCCCTGGTCGGCGCGTCGCTGCCCACCGAGCGCGCCAAGAACTGAGTATGTCGTCGAAGCCCGGCGCAGCGATCGTCGGCATGGGCGGAGGCGGTCTGGCCGGCGCACTCGCTCTGCCTGCACAGCGATGCGACGGAGTCTGCATTGTCGTGGACACAATCGGCTGGGAGCGGGACGATCTACTCGTACAGCACTATCATGCGTGGACCGACGCCCGTCTGGACCACGGTAGCGCCGTACGCGGTCGACTTCGTGAAGATGGACGACGGCTACACCTTGTTCGCACAGATCGACGGCGAACCCGACGCCATCGCGATCGGAAAACCGGTCACGACGCGTTTCGTACAACGTGGGGAGCAGAAACTCCCCGTATTCACCATGACGGACCACCAGTAGGACAGTAGGAGCAGTGACATGACCGGACCGTTGGAGGGTGTGCGCATCCTGGACCTGACATCGAACTTCATGGGCCCGTACGCGTCGCTCCTGCTCGCCGACATGGGCGCAGACGTCTGGAAGATCGAGTCACGGGCCGGCGATACGACTCGCGGTGTCGGCCCGTCCCGCAACCCCGGAATGAGCGCGATCTTCCTGCACCTCAATCGCAACAAGCGCAGCCTCGTCCTCGATCTCAAGTCCGCCGGCGGCAGCGCCGCACTCGAGCGGATGATCGGTTCCGCCGATGTGCTGCTGTACAGCTTGCGGCCTCGAGCGATGGCCAGGCTGGGGTTGAGCTACGAGGACGCCCGCGCGATCAATCCGCGGATCATCTACTGCGGCTGTTACGGGTTCGGCCAGAACGGCCCCTACGCCGACCGGCCGGCATACGACGACCTGATCCAGGCAGCGGTTGGTATGCCGGTACTCCAGAGCCGCAAGGCAGGTCCGCCGACCTATGTGGCCACCGCCATCGCAGACCGCGTCGTCGGCATGGCCGCGAGCACGGCCGTGTCGATGGCACTGTTCCGGCGCGAGAAGACAGGTGTCGGTCAGGAAGTCCAGGTACCGATGTTCGAGACGTTCGCGCATTTCGTCATGGGCGACCACCTGTACGGGCACACGTTCGATCCGCCGATCGGCGATTGGGGGTACGGCCGGATGATGAACCCGGACCGCCGCCCGTATCGGACGCTCGACGGCGGCTACCTCGGGGTGAACGTCTACGTCGACAAGCATTGGCAGCGATTCTTCGAAATCTCCGGACACCCGGAGATGGTCGAGGACCCGCGTTTCGCCGACATCAACGGACGGACCCAGAACATCGGAATCCTGTACGAGTTCCTGGGGCAGGTGTTCGAAACGAAGACGACCGCGGAATGGATGAAGCTCCTGACCGAAGCGGATATTCCGGTCATCGAGATGAACACTCCGGAATCGTTGCTGGACGATCCACACATGAGGGAGGTCGGCTTCTTCGTCGACCAGGACCACCCCTCGGAAGGCCCGCTGAAGACGATGGCGATTCCGCAACAGTGGAGCGAGAGTCAGCCGGACCTGCGGTACCCGGCGCCGCGCCTCGGCGAACATTCGGTGCAGTTGCTCACCGACGCCGGTTTCGATCGCGGTGAAATAGACGAGCTGCTGAATTCCGGCGCCACGTACACACCCGAAGTGCGCGCCGCACATTCGGCCGGCTGACCACCAAGGAGGAAGACGATGCAGCGTGATCTGCCGTTATCGGGAGTTGTCGTGGTCGAGCTGGGCGACAGTGCCTCGGCACCGTTCAGCGGGAAGATCCTCGCGGAACTTGGCGCCGAGGTGTGGAAGGTGGAGCGTCCGACGGGCGACTCCGCCCGCGGCTGGGGGCCGAGCACATGGAAGGGCAGCGGCGCCGCGTTCCATGCGCTCAATCGCGGTAAGCGTTGCATCAGCATCGACATCAAGGATCGAGATCAGCTGAAGACGCTGCACACGCTGATCGCCGAACGCGCGGACGTCTTCATCCACAACCTCCGGCCGGGTTCCAGCGCGAAGTACGGGCTGGACGCCGACAGCCTCCGGGTGACCAAGCCGGAGTTGATCTATTGCGAGATCGGCGCGTTCGGACATGTGGGTCCGCTGAACACACTCCCCGGATACGACCCGCTGATGCAGGCATTCTCCGGAATCATGAGCATCACGGGCGAGGAGGGACAGCCCCCGGTGCGGGCAGGGGTGTCCATCATCGACTTCGGGTCCGCGATGTGGGCGGTGATCGGCATCCTGTCGGCGCTGCACCGCCGTCAGGTGAAACACGCCGGTGCGACGGTCAACGCGTCGCTCCTCGAGACCGCCATGGCGTGGATGTCGATCGGCGTGGCGAACTACAACGCCGACGGCGAACCCGGCGGTCGCCACGGGTCGGGTGTCGCTTTCATCGTCCCGCACCGCGCGTACTCGACCAGCGACGGCGATCTGATCGTGAGTTGCGCCAACGACCCGCTGTTTGCTCGCCTCTGCGCCGCACTCGGACATCCGGAATGGTCGACCGACGATCGGTTCGCCACCAACGCTGGGCGGCTGCAGAACCGGGCCGAGATCGACCAGCTGATCGGTGAGCAACTGGCGAAGGAAACACGTGCCCACTGGCAGGAACTGCTGCAGGGTGCCGGCATCCCGGCCGCACCGATCCAGACCACCGCCGAAGTCGTCGCCCACGAGCACACCCATGCGCTCGGGATCATCGGCACGCCGTCGGACGACGAGATCGGACTGGTCGGTCTGCCCCTGTCGTTCGACGGTCGGCGCCCGCCGCCCCTGCACGCGGCCCGCGACATCGGGGCGGACAACGACCAACTTCCCGAAGTGCTGAAGATCAGACCCTGACGGAGGTGCCCGCCTGGTATTCCGACAGCTCGATGAGATTTCCGTCCGGATCGCGGATGTACACACTGGTCATCAGCCCTCGAGCGCCGTGGCGCTGGACAGGACCTACTTCCACCGGAACGCCTCTGTCGGACAGCTCGCGGACAACCGCGTCGATGGATTCTTCGACGATCAGGCAGACGTCGGCGCTACCGGGTTGCGCGTGCCGAGCGTTGGGCGTCACCGCGCTCGGTTGCTGGTGCAGATTGATCTTGCTGCGACCGAACAGCAATGCCCGGCGATCGTCGCCGTACCGGTGTTCGGACATCCCGAGCACCGTCGAGTAGAACTCGACGGTGGTGTCGATGTCGGCAACAGTCAGCACGAAATGGTCGATATGCGCGATATGCATCTGAATCGTCCGTTCCCGCCTCGAGCGAACCCACCGCTCAGTTCATTTGCGCCCGAGCACCGATCGGCGCCCGCACTGAGCATTTTCTGCAGAATTGTTCCGAAAGTCAAAGATGCGGAATCTAACCCGAAGTAAGCCTCACCCTATCTATCGTAACTACTACTCCCCCTTGAATTTCTGTGTGCGTAAGCCCACTCTTGACACTGACGCCGCATTGCCGAATATTCACCCGCGGCTGAACTCTTCTCGTGCAGGCGAGAATCATTGTTCAGAATGAGATAATTCCCAAAGGCCGAACGCACTCCGCGAAGCCAGGAAAGCACTGTGAACCATGAATCTCGCATCACACGTCGATCGTGACGATTGGCGACCACAGGCGCGTTGCCGTGGCATGGACATCGCTGTCTTCTATACCGATCGCGAAGACAACCGCACCGGTTCACGCCGTCAGGAGCAGCAAGCGAAGGCGATCTGCCGCCAATGCCCGGTGATCAGCGAATGCCGCACAAGCGCGATTGATTTCGGAGAGCAACACGGAATTTGGGGCGGCCTGAACCCGAACGAGCTTCGCGCCGCGCGCAAGTGGAGTCGATGGCAAAGATAGCCGATCGCTCGGCCTCATCCGACATCGGCTGACGTCGCATTACCCGTCCCGACGTTCCGTCGGGGCATCCATCATTTCTTGCCGCCATCACAATGCGGTGGGACCAGGAGGACACAAGAATGGTCACGAACCACGAATCCCATTACATCGGCGGCGAGTACCGGACCGCCCACTCCGCCGAGACAATCTCCGTCATCAATCCGTCGACGGAGGAAGTCTTTGCCTCCATCGTCGACGGTGATTCCTCCGATATCGACGCGGCCGTGCAGGTCGCCGACGCCGCCGGGGTCACGTGGGCCGCCACCCCTCCGTCCGAGCGAGCCGCTTCCCTRCGCCGCCTGGCCGACACCTACGAAGGCCGTATCGACGAGATCGCTGCGCTGGTGACGCGGCAGAACGGCACCCCGATCAGCGTGTCCCGGGCGATGCAGCAGCAAGTTCCGCTGTACTACCGGTACTTCGCATCGCTCGCCGACACCCTCGTCGAAGAGGAACCACTGGAAACGTCCATCGGTGACGCGCTGCTGCAGCGTCGGCCGGTCGGCGTGGTGGGGGCGATCACCCCCTGGAACGGCCCCCAGCCCCTGCTCGCGTGGAAGATCGGACCGGCACTCGCGGCAGGATGCACCGCCGTGATCAAGCCGGCACCAGAAACTTCGCTCGATGCTTTTCTCTTCGCGGAAATCGCCACCGAAGCGGGTATCCCCGCCGGCGTCGTCAACGTCGTCACGGGAGGCCGCGAGACCGGCAGCGCCCTCGTCGAGCATCCGCTGGTGCGCAAGATCGCCTTCACCGGCTCCACCGTCGCCGGCAAGGCCATCGCCGAGACCTGCGGCAGGGACCTCAAGCGGGTAACACTCGAACTGGGCGGCAAGTCGGCCGCCATCCTGCTCGAGGACGTCGATCTCGACGCCTTCAAGCCGTTCGTGGCAACCGCGTGCTCACCGAACACCGGCCAGATTTGCCGGTCCCTGACCCGGGTGCTCGCACCCCGGTCGCGGTACGACGAAGTAGTCGACGCTGTCAGTGCCGCGATGAGCGAGATCCCGATCGGCGATCCCACCGATCCCGCCAACCTGTTCGGCCCCCTGGTGTCCGAACGGCAGCGAGATCGCGTCGAGTCGTACCTGGAGCTGGGACAACGTGAAGGAGCGAAGGTCGTCGTCGGCGGGGGCCGATCCACGGCGAACGACCGGGGTTTCTACATCGAGCCGACCGTCTTCCGTGACGTCACCAACGACATGCGCATCGCCCGTGAAGAGATCTTCGGCCCGGTCCTCGTCGTCATCGCCTACGAGAACGAGGGCGAGGCCATCGCCATCGCCAACGACTCCGAATACGGCCTCGGCGGCGGCGTCTTCTCTCCGGACCGCGAGCACGCCACCGCCGTCGCCCGACGCATCGTGACCGGCACGATCGGTGTCAACAGCGCGTCGTTCCCCACGGAGGCACCATTCGGCGGCGTCAAGAACAGCGGCATGGGCAGAGAACTCGGGCCCAGCAGCCTCGAACCGTACCTGGAGCTCAAAACGATCTTCCGGAGTGCCTGACCGCTGCCCCTCCGGGTAAGGAAGCATGTGATGCACCGTGAGGCTCGGCCACGCTGCGGAGGCTCCGACCGGGACGGCCCCTTCACGACCCTGCTCGTCTGTTCAGGCGTTTGCTGCCACGTTGGTGAGATCGGACATCGTGTGCAGCCCAGCGTGTTCGGAATCCTCGCTGCGAGCGGTGAGCTCACCGATCAGGTCGGTGAGGTTCCCGTCGCACTGTGGTCCACCCGCATGGGCGCGCAGGATTGACACCGCGAAGTCAGCCGTCGTATATCCCAGTCCTGGTTAAACTCTTGCGCACGGTCGTCGGACAACGCATATCGGGCGAGGTTCGGCTGCCGGTGATGTTCGTACAGATCGGAGTACAAAGCTCGGCCGAGGTCGTTGGCCACGACGAGATCCGGGCGCCGGTTATGTACCACCGCGGCCGCACCAACGAGGTGATCGATCATCGTCTGTACCCCATCGGGGACGCGTTCTGTGCCGGGCTCGGGCCGTCGGACGGGGTGCCGATTGTGAGAGTGGGCGAGATCGAACAGATGCACGATCTCAGTCACATTCAGCACATCGGCATCCGTCAACTAAAATGTTCGCCAACAAGATCGGTGCACACCGGCGACGGCTCTTGGCGCGTGACGTCCGCACACCCCAGGGATGTCCAGCGTGTCCGGACGACTGGATTGGCCGGACGTCCGCAAACGATTCGAGACCGTTGCGAAATCCGGCAGTCCAGACCGCGGCATATGGATGCCGATCAATGAAGGGTGAGCCCTCCGGTAGGGCTGAGTACCGCGCCCGTCAAATACATCGATTCGTCGGACGCGAGAAAACTCACCACGTCACCGATATCCGGGGGTGAAGCGATACCGAACGGTGCCTTCTCGACTATCTTCTCGTACTGCCGACGGTGCGCCACGGAGACGGCGTCATCGTGATCGAACGCAGCCTGCCACGACGGTGTGTCCCGGACGACGGTCACGCATACGCAGTTGACTCGGATCTTGTCTCTGGAGAGTTCCTTCGACAACAGTTTGCTCACCTGGATCAACGCAGCCGAGAATGCTGCGATGCCCGTCTGCCCCGGCGTCGGTGCGCGTCCGCCCTCAGAGGTAACGAATACCACCGACCCACCGTTCTCCCGCAGGTACGGCACCGACGCCTGCACCACCGCTAGCTTTCCGAGCAAAGCTTGACCTGCGAAATTCGTGACCCGTTCCAGATCAATGCCTGCGAACGGCCCTCGGACCTTCGGATCACGCGCCTGCTCGTCAAACCCCCCGGCATTGGGCACGACAATGTCGATACGACCACACTGCTCGACGACGGATTGGGCCAACGTCCGCATATCGCTAGGTGACCCGACGTCCCCGGATTGGAAGTGCGCATTGCCGCCTGCCTCGCGGATCTCGTCGACCACGTATGCAGCTCGCTCCTCGCTGCGCCCGTTGACAACCACAGTCGCTCCGCGAGCGCCCAATCTGGTGGCAATACCGCGCCCGATCCCGCCGGACCCGCCGGTGACGATCGCGACTTTCCCTTTGAGGTCCGACACCACCCGCTCACTCATCGGGCACCCACCACATCGCGCTGTCCGAGCTCGTCGGTCACCGCACCGGATGCGAGGAGCGTGCCGATTTCGCCTTCACTCACTCCGGCCTCACGCAAGAGCTGGACCGAGTGCTCTCCGAGCCGTGGCGCCGGATGGCGGACCGCCGGGGCACAGGAGCTCCATGCCTGGGGGATGCCGAGTGAATTGATCCTGCCTTCGGACGGATGTACTTCGACAAACGAGAAACCCGTCTGCCGCAGGTGAGGATCATCGAGTGCCCCTGCGGGAGTGTTCGTCTCGATCGCCGGGACATCCGCAGCCGCCAGATCGGCCAGCCATTCGTCCGCCGGACGTGTTGAAAAGATGTCCGACAGAAGACGCAGCAACTCCGGCATGTTCTCGGCGCGGGCGTGCACGTCGACGAATTTCGGATGGTCGGCCAAGTCTGGACGACCCGCGACCTGAAAGAAGCTCCGCCAGTGCTTGTCGATGTAAATGCTGACAGCGACGTACCGCCCGTCCTTCGTCCGGTACGGACGACGGTCCGGATTCATCGTCCGCGCATAGCCCCAGTCGCCAATCGGCGGATCGAAAGAGTGCCCCCACAGGTGGTCCCCGAGAACCAACTGTGCGAACGTCTCGAACATCGGAACCTGGACTTCTTGCCCAACGCCCGTCACGTTGCGGTGATAGAGCGCAGCACTGACAGCCATCGCGGTAGATATGCCGACCACCCGGTCCGCGATCGGTGTGGCGACGAACTCCGGGCTACCAACCTTCCGGTTCTGCAATGCAGCCATTCCCGACGCCGCCTGAATCAGGTCGTCATACGCAGGGCGGTCCGCATATGGTCCACTCTGACCGAATCCCACGGCGCCGGCGTAGACGATCCGTGGATTGATCTCGCGCACATCGTCGTAGGAGAACCCGAGCGAACGCATTGCTTTCGGACGCATGCTGTACAAGAACACGTCAGCGCCCGCGATCATCCGGCGAAGCACCGACGCCCCACCCTCCGATTTCAAATCGAGCACGATCGACCGCTTGTTACGATTCAAGTGCAGAAAGTTCGAACTCATCCCCACATTCCGCGCCGGACCGACCCGGCGAATCGTGTCCCCACAGCCGGATTCGATTTTCCACACGTCGGCACCCATGTCCGCCAGGTGCAAAGATGCGAACGGCCCCATCACGTTCGAAGTGAGATCGAGGACCCTGACGCCGTCGAGCGGACCGGAGACGGTCATGACACCCTCCGATACATGGTGACGACGCACGCGCCCCCCAGCCCGATATTGTGCTGTAGGCCGATCCGTGCATCTTCGACCTGCCGCTGTCCTGCCGTGCCGCGCAGGTGCCAGACAAGCTCGGCACACTGTGCAAGACCGGTCGCACCGAGTGGATGACCCTTGGACATCAACCCACCGGAGGGATTCACCACATACTTACCTCCGTAAGTGTTGTCCCCGTTCAGAATGAGCTTCTCCGCAGTACCTTCGGCGCACAGGCCCAGGCCTTCGTAGCTGATGACTTCGTTCGGCGTGAAGCAGTCGTGCAACTCGACGACGTCGACGTCCTCAGGGCCGACTCCGGCCGACTCGTACACTTCTGCCGCCGCACGGCGCGTCATGTCGGCGCCGACCAGGTTGATCAGGTCAACCGAACTGGCCTCGGTGTCGGTGGTCATCGACTGCCCGATTATTTCGACACCGTCCGTAAGTCCGTGTCGTTGGGCGAAAGCCTTGCTGACCACGATCGCAGCTGCCGCTCCGCAAGTGGGTGGGCATGCCATGAAGCGGGTCAGATACGGGAACAGGGTCGGCGCTTCCATTACCTGAGCGACGGTCAGAGGCTTGGTGAACAGCGCATACGGGTTGTTACCCGCGTGGGTACGCGACTTGACCGCAACTCGCGCAAAGATGTCCGGGTTCGAACCGTACCGCTCGATGTACTCCCACCCGGCCGCGCCGAATGCCTGGATCGCACGTGGGGCATCGGTCGGCAGCTCAGGATGCAGCTCCACCCGACGCTCGTGAATCCAGCCCACCGGAGACGTCCGATCGGGGAACGCGCTGCCGAGGGCGCCCGGTGTCATCTCCTCGAATCCGAACGCCAGCGCGCAGTCTACGATCCCGGTCTCGACTGCCTGGCGGGCGAGCATGAGCGCGGACGAACCGGACGCGCAGTAGTTGTTCAAGTTGTACACGGGAATGCCGGACATCCCGACCGAATACACCGCGCGCTGACCACATGTGCTGTCACCGTACACATAGCCGGCGAAAGCCTGCTGTACCAGGGAGTAGTCAATTCCCGCGTCGGCGAGGGCCCCGCGGATCGCCTCCGCAGCCATTACCTCGTACGGGTCGTTTGCGCCGGGCTTGGCGAATTTCACCATATTGACGCCGACAACTTGCGCTTTGTCACTCATCTCGGGATCTCCGAACTCTTGTCGATTGTGCAGTACGAAATCGAACCGATCAGTGCATCAAGTGCAGATCGGGCTCGGCGACCTCGAACTCGATGCGCAGCAGGGCCTGGCACATCGTCTTGCCGGTGAAGTCGGCGCGCAGGCTACGTGTGGCTCCGCCGCCGAGTGCATTGCGCAGAACGAAATTCATCGCTTCCAGGGTGTGCACCTCGTAGCGGTTCACCTCGCCCTTGACCATCTGGCCGAAGAACTCCTTGACCACGTCGGCGGTCAGGTACTCCAGGATCAGCGGGTAAAAGCGCTTCTCCTTGGCAATGACAGCGATATTGCAGATGTCGCCCTTGTCGCCGGAGCGGGCGTAGGCGATGTCGTTCAAATGGATACGGCTCATGTCGTCACAGTTCCCTAGTCTCGACGGTCTGCGAGATCTCCTCGCGCGGAATCAAAGTCGGCCACAGTGCGAAAACCTCGCGCGGCGGCGGAGTGTTGAGCTGACCGGTCGATCCGATCGGGCCGGTGCCCATCAGCATCACGCATTCGCGAGCTACCTTCGCTGCCTCTGCACGCTCGGCGCACTTGGCCGCGACGCGAATACGGACCTCGTTGATGTCCGGGTCCGGAGTGGGCGACGCCGACCAGTGGCACGAGTTGACGCCGATCATGTCGAACCGGACTTCCTCGGCATCGAGGTTTACCATCTCCAGACGCTTCTTGATGATCTCGATCGACCGCTCGGCCTTTTCGACGGCGTCCGGCCAGGTCACTGACGACTCAGCCTCGCCGATGAAGCCGTCCATGTAAGCGATGCCCGCCTTGAGAGTGTCCGGACGTGGCTTGCCCTTGGCGCCCCATACCTTGACACGGTCCTTGGTGACCTCGTCCATCTCGACGTTGGTGAAATCCGTGATCACCTCAGGCATCAGGTAGTTACCCGGGTCGTGCACTTCGTACAGGAGGTGCTCGGTCAGGGTGACCTGGTTGATGACGCCGCCGGTGCCGTCCACTTTGGTGATGAACAGTTCACCGTTCTCATTGACCTCGGCGATCGGGTAACCGATATTCCAGGGCTCGGGAACCTCGCGCCACAGGCTCGAGATCCCGCCGCTGCACGCCGCGCCGCACTCGATCAGATGTCCGGCGAGGATGCCGATCGCGAGGTTGTCCCACTCGTCCCACTTCCAGCCGAATTCGTGGACGAGGGGGGCCAGAATAGCCGCGTCGTCGGTGGCTCGATCGGAGATGATGATGTCGCAGCCCGCTTCGAGCGCCTCCACGTAACCGTATGCGCCCGAGTAGACATACGATCCCACGATCTTGTCGCGCACGCGGCCGAGATCCGCGTCGCCGTTGTCGAGGTTGGTGAACTGGACGCCGTTGTCGAGCAGTTCCTCGACCTTGGCCTGAACATCGTTGGTGGTGACGATACCCACCTTGAGCTTGGTGATCCCGATTTCCTTCGCGGTGGTCAGGATCGTGTCAGCGCAGGCCTGCGGATTGGCAGCACCCGCGTTGGTCAGGATTTTTATGCCCTTTTCCAGACAGATCGGCAGCACACCACGGACCACAGCTCGGATCGACGGGACATAGCCGCGCGACGCATCCTTGCGCTGCATCTTCTGCAGGGACGGGATGGTCGGCTCGCCCAGGAAGTCATATGCGAGGTACTGCACGTCACCGTGCTTGGCAATCTCGATCGCAGGGTCCAGATTGTCGCCCCAGAATCCACTTCCAGATCCGATCCGAATCTTCTTCATACTGTGTCCTCTTCCATTGCTGAATGTGTGGTCTCGAGGGCCGCGACCCGGCTCCGCCGAGAAGCTCGTTGAGCTCGGCGTCATCCCGGCCGACGGGCCCGGCCGCACACTGGACCGGCGGTGACTCGCGGTCGTCCTTCATGTGAGGGTCGTCGCAGCATCTCCGGGGTGTTCATCGCGATAGCYGGGACTCTGCCCGACCGAGGGCCTCGACCCATTCGGCTGTCGACTTGGCGGCGAGCACCTTGTGTCCGAGTTTATGGCTCCCCCAATCGCCGATCAATTGACTTCTGACGAAGTTCGAATTCAGGTTTCCCGAAGGACCCTCTGATTGCCGTGGGTCGAATTCGAACTTCGAGATTTTTCAGTCGATTCGATGCTGCCTCTGATGTTTTATGAGTGTGAGCCGAGTTACATGCCGGCTTGCACTCATTCTCCCGACATGAAAGCAACACATGCCCACTTCGCTCACCCCCAGCGCGTCAGCCTCTCGCGGCCCCGGTCTGGTGTTGGCCCTGTGTTTCGCCACCATTCTCGCTGACGGATACGACCTGATCGTCTTCGGTGCAACTCTGCCCTCGCTCATGCACCAGTGGGGGCTGGAAAAATCTGCACTGGCGGACGTTCACAGCATGACTCTGTGCGGCCTGATGGTCGGCTTCCTCGTCGCCGGCACTCTCGCCGACCGCATCGGGCGGCGCGCCGTGATCTTGGCCGGTGTCACCTGGTTCTCATTGTTGTGCCTGGTGTGTGCGTTCGCGCCCAGCTTCACGGTCTTCGGAATCGGCCGCGTTCTCTCCGGCGTCGGACTCGGTGCTGTCGTCCCCGCCGCGGTAGCCCTGGCCAGTGAGTTCGCAACCGCCCGGCGCAAGCAGCTGTTCAATGGAATCACCCTTACCGGATACCCGATCGGCGGTGTCCTCGCCACGGTCGCCGCGCTGATCGTGCTTCCCGGTGCGGATGCGCTCGCGAAATCCACGCCACCGTCCGAGCAGTGGCGGCTCCTGTATTTGCTTGGCGGTGCGCTGATCGTCCTCGTCCCGATCCTGTATTTCGCGCTCCCCGAATCGCCGAGCCTCCTCGCTGCGCGTGGCCGCGACGAGGAAGCACGTGAGGTCGCCAACCGGTTCGGCATCGAACTCACTGCGACAGACGCCCGTCCAGCAGATCAGGCGAAGGGCGGCATACGACTGCTCCTGTCGCGTCGATACCTGTTTGCCACGGCAATCTTCACGGCGGTGATGTTCTGCTGCCAGATTCTCGTCTACGGCCCGAACACCTGGCTGCCGAGTATGACCAAGGAATTGGGTTTCGATGGAACACAAGGAATTCTGGCGCTGATGATGCTGCAGTTCGGTGCGGTCGTGGGCACGATCGCCGGCGCCTTGCTCGTGGACCGGGGTGGTGCGACGCGGACCGTAGTCCCGTACTTCCTCCTCGGAGCCGTCGCTCTGCTGGCGCTCGCGTTCGGTACCGAACTCGGTGCGGCCGGCCTCTTCGTCGCCGCTTTCGCAGCGGGCGTCGGAACCGTTGGCACCAGCACGCTCATGTACGGCGTGATCGCTGCACACTATCCGACAGCGATTCGGGGATCCGCAATCGGATTCTGCCTGGGCATCGGCCGAATCGGTGCGATTCTCGGCCCTCAGATCGGCGCTCTGTTCGCGACGCCACGCGCAGGCCTCCTCGCATTCATGATCCCCTCTCTCGTCGGTGCTGGACTGGTTCTCGTCCTCGCCGCGAGCACGCGGAATCGACAGGTGAACGACGGTGCCCAGGGCCAAGACTTGGTCGACAGCCAGGTGTGAGGAGTGCTGGTCAGATCTGTTCACGCTGAAGCTCTTCATTTCAGCGATCGAAGAAAAGAAATCGGGTGGGCTGCGTACCGGTCTTCGCTGACATTCACCAGGAATCCACTGAGTGCCATGAACCACTACTGGCATCACATTGTTCGACACACCGAGAAACGAAAGTCAGGTACCCACGATGTCGACTGAGTTCGCTGATCCCCTCTGCACTCTTTACCTGGATTGGGCCGCCCGCATGCAGGCCGACCCGGAGATGTCGGTGCAGGTCATGCGGGACATGCAGGAGGGGTGGCACACCGTCGCAACCGAACCGAAAGGGGTCAGCTACGAGTCGGTCGACATCGACGGACTCTCCGCCGTGTGGAGCATTCCGGCGGACGCCGATCCGACAACGGTCGTCCTCTACTTCCACGGCGGGGGCTTCATCACCGGATCCGCCCACTCGCATCGGAAGATGGCCGGTCACCTCGCACGAGAAATCGGTTCTCGCGTCCTGCTCGCCGACTATCGACGCGCACCGGAGCACGCCTATCCCGCTCAGGTCGACGATGGGGTCACGGCGTTTCGGTGGCTGATCGATCAGGGCTTCGCGCCGGACCGGATTGTCAGTGCGGGTGACTCTGCAGGCGGCACACTCGCCCTCGCTCTCGTCGTGAGTCTCCGAACCCGGGGCCTACCGACTCCCGGAGCAGTGGTGACCTTCTCTCCCGGACTCGACTGGGACGGCGAGTGGATGGTCAACGAAGAGAACGACATACTCGCGAGCAAGACCATCATCGTGGCGATGGGCTCACTCGCCTTCGGTGATCGCAGCACCAAGGACCCGCTGTGCAACCCGACGTACGCCGATCTTGTTGGATTCCCCCCGGTGTACCTGTCGGCGGGCGGACACGAGAATCTGCTCGGCGGCATACGGAAATTCGTCGAGGCGGCCGATGCCGCGGGCGTCGAAGTGACGCTCGACATCGCTCCGAGCAGACAGCATGTTCACACGTTCGCGGTGGGCAATGACCCCGAGGCCGACCGGACGATCACCGAATCCGCCTCCTGGGCCCGCGAGCGGTTGGGCTGACAGCCGACGCCTTGTCTGTCTTTGGCCACTTCACACTCACATTCAGGAAGAAAAGCGAAGATGAAGCACCAAGCACGACGTGTTGTCACCGGCCATGATTCGGACGGCCGCTCAGTCGTCCTTTCCGATTCGTTCGTCGAAGCGTTCGAAGCGTCCCCTACCGCGTTCGCGACACGGCTGTGGGCCACCGACACGTTTCCGTCCGACAATACGGATCCGCGGGACGGAGCGGAGTTGATCGAGACGTTCTCGACCGCGGACGGAACCGCCTTCTACATCGTGGATTGGGCGCCGAACAGTGAGTTCCCGTTCCATCGAACCCAGAGCCTCGACTACGGCGTGGTGATCAGCGGTCAACTCGAAGCAGTGATGGATGGCGGAGACGTCGCGGTGTTGACCACCGGCGACAGCATCGTTCAGCGCGGGACCATGCACGTCTGGCGCAACTCCACCGACCAGTGGGCACGTACGGTGTTCGTTCTGGTCGGGACCTCACCGGTCACCGTCGGCGGACAAACCCTCGAACCCAACATGTAACCCTAATCGTGCGCCCGCTCCACGACCCAGGCCGCGACTTGTGTGCGGGAGGTGAAGCCCAGTTTCGCCAGGATGTGCTCCACGTGTCCTTGTGCGGTGCGGGGTGAGATCACGAGGCGGTCGGCGATGGCCTGATTGGTCAGGCCTTCGGCGATGAGGCCGGCGACCTGGCGTTCCCGCTTCGTCAGTCGCCCCGGCGCGTCGGTGTCGGGTGTGGAGGTCCCGGGTGGTTGCTCGTGGAGGGCGTAGGCGATGGCCGCGTCGAAGCCGAGTTGTTCACCTTTACGCTTGGCTGCTGCGAATGCTTTGTCGCCGAGTTCTTTCCGGGCATTCTCGGCGCACTCCTCGTGGTGGACGATCAGGTTGGAATGGATGACGGCGGAACTTCCGATCGCCCGCGCCAGCTCGTCGGCGGCCCCCAGCAGCACGGCGGCCCGGAGTGCGTCGTGTTGTTCGAGGCCGATCCAGGCGAGGGCTGCGAGACAGGCTGCGACGACGCGGGGACTGCGCACCCGCTTGGTCAGCTCCAGCGCCTCGTCGAGGAGCCGGACCGCGCGATCCGCATCACCCCGCTGCCAGACGGCAATTCCCAAGGCCCACAGCGAATGAGACCGGTACATCTTCTCGCCGTACTGTTCCGTGATCGCGAGAACCCGCTCGTGGCGTTCGACGGCCTCGTCCGTCAGACCGGACATTCCATAAGCCGTCCCCAACGGGTACAGGGCGGCCACTTCGAGTGTCCGCTCTCCGCGTTCGCTGAATTCCGCGAGTGCGGGTTCGAGATGCGCGCGGGCGCGGACGGGATCACCCCCGAGAAGGGCCAGCATTCCATCGGCGAAGGAGACGAATGCGCGCATCATGGGGTCAGTGGTCTGAGCGGCGAGCGTGCGTCCCTCCGCCACGAGCGCGGCCCCCGCCTCCAGATCGCCCTGCACGTTGGCCATCACGCTCGCGCAGTAGATCGCCTTGACCCACTCGAGGGTGGGTGGCCCGCTCTGGCGGGCGAGCAGTTGTTCGAGCCAGCGCCGACCCTCGTTGTAGATTCCCTGGGAGCTCCAGAACAGGAACAGTGCGGTGGCGGTGCGGAGGCCGGCGGCGGGATCGTCGTCGACGTCGAACTCCAGTGCCTCACGAAGGTTCGGTTGTTCCCGCTTCAAACGGGCGATCCAGTCCAGCTGTCGGGCGCTGATCCACTCCGCGTCCGCATCCAATGCCAAGGCCTCGTACCAATCCCGGTGACGGCGGCGCAAAGTCACGGTCTCGCCGGTCTGCTCGAGTTTCTCGTAGCCGTACTCGCGGAGCGTCTCGAGCATCCGGAACCGCACCACCGTCCCGTGTTCCTCCCGGATCAGGATCGACTTGTCGGCCAGGGACGTCAGTGTGTCGAGCAACTCGTCCGGGCCCAAACGTTCGCCGCAGACCTGCTCCGCGGCATCGAGTTCGAAACTCCCCGCGAACACCGCCAACCGTCCCCACACCAGTTGTTCACGGGCGGTGCACAACTCGAAACTCCAATCCACCGACAACCTCAGGGTCTGCTGCCGCGTCGGCGCACCCCGGCTGCCGCGGGACAGCAGGGCGTAGCGGTCGGTCAGCCGCCCCAGGATCTGCTCCGGCGACATCGCCCGCAACCGGGCCGCGGCCAGTTCGATCGGCAACGGCAACCCGTCCAATCGGTGACAGATCCCCGCCACCGCCGCCGCGTTCTCCTCGGTGAGCGCGAACCCCGGAACCGCGGCAGCGGCGCGGTCGGCGAACAGGGTCACCGCATCGTATTTCGGCAACCCCCGCACCGACGGAGTCCGCTCCGGGTCCGGGACCCCCAGGGGCGGCACCCGCAACACCGCCTCTCCCCCGATGACCAGGGGTTCGCGGCTGGTGGCCAGGATCCGCACCCGCGGACAGGCCCGCAGCAGGAGGCCGGCGAGTTCGGCGACCGCGTCCACCATCTGCTCGCAGTTGTCGAGGACCAACAGCAGTTCTCTCGACGTGAGGAACTCGATCAGCACCTCCCGCAACGGCCGCGCCGAATGATCCCGCACCCCCACCGCCGCGGCCACCGCGTCGACCAGCGACGACCCGTCACGCAGTTCGCCCAGTTCTATCAGCCGCGCACCGTCGTCGTAGTCGCGCTGGACGGCAGCCGCGACGCGCATCGCCAACCGGGTCTTGCCCACCCCGCCGATCCCGGTCAGCGTCACCAGCCGCGATCCGGCCAGCAGGTTCTTCGCCTCGGTGAGCTCGTGCCGGCGCCCCACGAAACTGGTCAGCTCCAGCGGGAGGCTTCCCGTCGCACCCAGCGTGGACGGGCCGTGCGACCGTCCGGGATGCGAGGTCGGTTGCTCACCGTTGTTCTGCGCATCGGGTTCGGTGCGCAGAGCCATGTCGTCGACGGGGAGGTCGTGGTTGCGTTGCAGCTGCCGCAGTTCCTCGCCGAAGTCGGCAACGGTCGGCGGTCGCTGATCGGGCTCGCGGGACATCGCGCGGGCGATCACCTCGGACACGTCGTCCGGGATTCCGTGGTCCCGCAGATCCGGCACCTCCTGCGTGGTGATCCGCAGAAACTGCGCGACCACCTGCTCCCCGCTGCGACGCTCGAACGCGGCATGACCGGTCAGGGCACTGAACAGCGTGGCCCCGAGCCCGTAGACGTCCGCGGTCGGACTCGGCGGATCACCCGCGAGGACCTCCGGCGCGGTGTACGCCGGCGATCCGGTGACGACGCCGGTCGCGGTTTCGAAACCGCCGGTGATGTGCGCGATGCCGAAGTCCGTCAACTCCGGCTCCCCGTAATCGGAGAGCAGGATGTTCGCGGGTTTGACATCCCGATGCAGGATCCCGAGCCGGTGCGCCGTCTCGACCGCACCGGCCATCTTCACCCCCAGCCGCAGCGCCTCGGTCAACGGCAACGGCCCGCGGCAGCGGATGAGTGCGTCGAGGGAATCCTGCGGGTGATACGGCATCACGATGTAGGGAAGACCGCTCGCGGTCGCTCCGACCTGCAGAATGTTCACGATGTTCGGGTGACCGGTCATCCGGCCCATCGCCCGCTGCTCCCGGAAGAAGCGGGCCTTGTTCTCCTCGTCGAGATCGACGGTGAGCACCTTCACCGCCACCGTGCGATCCAGGTCCGCCTGCGTGCAGCGGTAGACGACGCCGAAACCGCCGCGCCCGATCTCCTGGGCGTCGTCGAAGCCGGTGCCTGCCAATTCCGCGGCCGGGGACGGCGGGTACCGCTGCGTGTCGAGCGGGTCACCTTCACCCATCGGCCGGTCTACTCACTCCGTCGGCTCGTGCTGCCGCGCGCTGGTTCCGACGGCATGACCAGCGCGGATACAACCGTGGACTCACCTCTCGATGGCGTGCTCTCAAGGATATCGCTGACGCTGTCCGCTACGGGCGATCGTGCGGTGGGCGGTGTGAGCCTCCCCATTTAGACAACTAAATTGATCAATTGGGTTGTACGCTTTGCTCATGATCACCGAACAGGCCACCGCACAGGTTCTGCGGGAAGCATTGCGCCCGATCTGGCGACAGCTCACCGCGGGCAGGACGATCTCCGTGGGAAAGATAGGTGTGCTCGCGTACCTGTCGAAGCACGGACGGACGTCGGCCTCGACCCTCGCGTCGGCCGAGAAGATCACGCCGCAGGCGATCGCGACGGCCGTGCGCGAACTCGAAGGTCTCGGCCTGGTGGCGCGCACCCCCGACGAGCAAGACCGGCGCCGGATCTGGATCGAGCTCACCGATGCCGGTCTAGAGAGGCTGGCGCAGGAGCGGTCGAAGGGCCTGGAGTGGCTGGAACACGCCATCGCGGAGCGGTTGACGGCGGAAGAGAAAGCGACTCTGGACTCCCTGGTCCCGATTCTGCGCAAGTTGGTGGACGATGCACCCACCGACTGAAGCCGCGACACGTCCCCGGTTACTGCCCGCCCTCGCCTATGCCGCCCTGACCACCGCGGTCGTCAGTTCCCTCGGCATGCTGCTGGTGCCCACGATCTCCCAGGACATGCACGTCGAGGTGAGCACGGGACAGTGGATGCTCACCGTCAACCTCCTGGTCGGGGCGATCGCCACGCCGATCATGGGCCGGCTGAGCGACGGACCCCACAAGAAGCGCCTGCTGCTGTGCTCCCTGGCGACGATCCTCGTCGGCTCGATCATCGCCGCGTCGGCTCCCAACTTCACCGTCTTCCTGATCGGGCGCGCTCTGCAGGGACTCACGTACGGGATCGTTCCGGTGACGATCGCGCTCGCCCGCCGCTACCTCCCCGACAGCCAGGCCCGCGTCGGCATCTCCAGCCTGTCGGTGACGGTGACTACCGGTCTTGGGCTCGGATACCCCCTGACCGGCATCCTCGCCGACCTTCTCGGGTTCCGCTTCGCCTTCTGGTTCGCGGCACTGTTCCTGATCACCACCATCGTCGTCGTCTGGCGGGTGATTCCCGCGGGACCGGACGAGCGGGCACCTCGGTGCACTCTCGACGTCCCCGGCGCTCTGCTGGTCGGAACGGGTCTCGCGTCACTGCTCGTCGGCGTCAGCGAGGGATCGCGGTGGGGATGGGCCTCTTCGTGGACCGTCGGATTCTTTGCCGCGGCGGCGATACTGCTGACGGTGTGGTGCGTGGTGGAACTGCGCACCGCGAATCCGCTGATCAACCTGCGGGTGCTGCGCAACGGCGACGTGCTGGTCGCGAACAGCACCGCGATCGGTCTCGGCGCCACGATGTATATCGGACTCTCGATCGGCAGCCTCATCGCGCAGGCGCCCGCCTCCACCGGGTACGGCATCGCGCTGCCGCTGTTCTGGGCCGGATTCGTGATGCTTCCGCTGTCGGTGGCGAGTTTCGGCGCGAACCGACTCGTGCGCGCGCTTTCGCAGCGGGTGCGCATGCGGACGCTGCTGCTCTCCGGCGCGGGCCTCGTGACGGCCTCGAGCGTGCTCCTGTGGTTCGCCCACGACGAACTGTGGGAAATCCTGATCGGCATGTTCGGGTTCGGGATGGGCATGGGCATGACGTATGCGGCGATGCCTGCCCTGATCGCCCGTAGCGTCGCGGACACCGAACTCGGCAGCGCCGCAAGCTTCAACCAGGTGCTGCGCACCGTGGGCGGTTCGTTCGGCAGCGCCGTCGCGGGCGCGGTGCTCGCCGCGAACCTGGCACCGGACCTGCACCCCACCGAGGGTGGGATCAAGACGGCTCTCGCCGTCGGCGCCATCGGGTGCGCGGTGGTCTTCGCGGCGCTGCTCGTCAACAACGTGATGTCGCGTCCGCCGGCCCCGGCATCGGAGCCGGCGGACGCCCGGGTCAGTCGGAGCTAGACACCCTCGACGACGGCGGCCATTCCCTGCCCACCGCCGATGCACATGGTGACGAGCGCCTTGCCGCCGCCCCGCCGCTTCAACTCGTGCAGCGCGGTGGTCGTCATCCGTGCGCCCGTGGCGCCGATCGGGTGTCCGAGCGAGATGCCGGAACCGTTGACGTTGAGGCGGTCCCGGTCTTCGAAACCCCACTCCTTCAGGACCCCGAGCACCTGGCAGGCGAACGCCTCGTTCAGCTCGATCAGCGTGAAGTCGTCGAAACTCGCACCGGTGCGGCGGAACAGCTTCGACGCGGCCGCGACCGGGCCGAGTCCCATCAGTCCCGGTTCACACCCGGCGGCGGCCCACCCGGTGAGGAAACCCATCGGCTCGAGCCCGAGTTCGTCGAGTTTGTCCTCGGCGACGACGAGCATCGACGACGCCGCGTCGTTCTGCTGACTCGCGTTTCCTGCGGTGACGACACCGTCCTTGACGACACTGCGCAGCCGCGCCAGCGACTCGGCGGTGGTGTCCGGGCGGATGCCCTCGTCACGCGCCACCACGGAGACGTTGCCCTTGCGGTCGGTGATCTTCACTTCGATCACCTCGTCGTCGAACTTGCCTGCCTCCCAGGCTGCATGGGCCTTGGCGTGACTGTCGGTGGCGAACGCGTCGGATTCCTCGCGGCCGATTCCGCACCGTGCCGCGACGTTCTCGGCGGTCTCGATCATTCCGCTGATCTTCCCGAACCGCCACTCCGGCTGGGAGCGCTCCCGGCCGCGGTCCAGGCGGTCGTAGAGGTTCAGCGACCCGGCGCGGGTGCCCCACCGGGCCCCGGTGGTGTAGTGCTCGATGTTGCTCATCGACTCGACACCGCCGGCGAGGACGACGTCCGCGGCGCCTGTCTGCACCATCATCGACGCGGTCACGAGGGCCTGCAGTCCGGTGCCGCAGCGGCGGTCGGTCTGCAGTCCGGCGACGGAGATCGGCAGTCCCGCTTCGAGTGCGGCCCACCGTCCGATGCACGGCGCCTCGGAGTTGGCGTACGACTGCCCCATCGCGACGTCCTCGATGAGTTCGGGGTCGATGCCCGACCGTGCGACGGTCTCCTTGATGACGGCGGCCGCAAGGCTCTCGGCGGGTACGTCGCGCAGTCCGCCGCCGAAGCGGCCGACGGCGGTGCGGACGGGGGCGACCAGCGCTGCTCTTCGCATGTTGTTCCTCGTTTCAGGAGACCAGGACGCGGACGGTCTCGGCGACGCACGCCGGCTTGTCCTCGCCCTTGATCTCGATGGTGTACTTGACGACGACCTGCGCGCCCTGCTTCGTGTGCTCGAACGCCGCGATCTCGCCGCCGACCCGGATCGACGCTCCCACCTTCACCGGCTTCGGGAAGCGAACCTTGTTGAGGCCGTAGTTGATCGTCAGTTTCGTGCCCTCGACGCGCATCAGGTCGGCTCCGAGCTTCGGCAGCAACGACAGCGTGAGGTAGCCGTGGGCGATGGGGGCGCCGAACGGGCCCTCGGCGGCACGCTCGGGGTCGACGTGGATCCACTGGTGGTCGCCGGTGGCGTCGGCGAACATGTTCACGCGGTCCTGCGTGATCTCGAACCAGTCACTGTGGCCGAGATGTTCACCGACTGCGGCTTCGACGTCGTCGATGTTCTGAAATACGCGCATGAGCTCTCTTCGGGTCGGCCCGGTACCGGGCAGGGTGGGGACGGTCAGATGTTCACGTTCTCGAATACGGCCGCGATGCCCTGGCCGCCGCCGATGCACATCGTCTCGATGCCGTAGCGGGCCTGGCGGCGGTCGAGTTCGCGGAGCAGGTTGGCCAGGATGCGGCCACCGGTGGCGCCGACGGGGTGACCGAGGGAGATGCCGGATCCGTTGACGTTGAACCGGTCTCGCATGTCGGACTCGTCGAACTTCCACTCCCGTGCGCACGCCAGCACCTGCGCCGCGAACGCCTCGTTGATCTCGAGGAGATCGATGTCGTTCAGGGTGAGCTTCGCCCGGGTGAGGGCCTTGTCGACGGCCGGAACCGGGCCGATGCCCATCCGGTTCGGCTCCACGCCGGCGACGCCCCAGCTGACGAGCCGGGCGAACGGGCGCAGGCCGAGACGTTCCGCGTTCTCGGGGGTGGTGACGATCGCGGCCGCGGCAGCGTCGTTCTGGCCGCACGCGTTGCCCGCGGTGACGGTCGCCTCCGGGTCGACGCGCGACCGGATGGGCCGCAGCGCCGACAGCGATTCGACGGTGACGTCGCGGCGCGGGTGCTCGTCGGTGGTGTGGACGACAGGGTCCTTGCCGCGCTTGCCGGGCACCGTCACCGGGATCGTCTCGGCGTCGAACAGACCGCCGTCCTGCGCGCGGATCGCACGCGCATGGGATTCGGCGGCGTACGCGTCCTGCTCCTCGCGGGTGATCGAGTACTCGCGGCGGAGGTTCTCCGCGGTTTCGATCATGCCGCCCTCGACGGGGAAGTTCACGCCGCCGGAGTTGGTGCGGGGCTTGGCCAGCCGATCGTGGAACTCCACCGACGCGCCCTTGACGCCCCAGCGCATTCCGGTGCTGTAGAACTCGGTCTGGCTCATCGACTCGGCGCCGCCCGCGATCACCAGATCGCTCATCCCGGTCTGCACCTGCATGGCCGCGTAGATCACGGCCTGGAGTCCGGAGCCGCACCGGCGGTCGAGCTGGATGCCGGGCACGGTGACGTCGAGACCGGCGTCGAGCGCAGCGATCCGGCCGATGGCCGCCGCCTCACCGTTGGCGTAGCCCTGACCGAAGATGACGTCGTCGATGTCCTCGGACGTCAGCGACGTCCGCTCGATCAGGCCCTTCAGCACCGTCGACGCGAGGGTGGTGACGGGGATGTCGCGGTAGATGCCGCCGAATCCCCCGACGGGGGTGCGGACAGGTTCACAGATCACTGCGTGGTACATGGCTCAGAGTGCTTTCTTGGCTTCGCGGACGAGGCCGCCGCCGATGATCAGGCGCTGGATCTCGCTGGTGCCCTCGTACAGGCGCAGCAGCCGGACCTCACGGTAGATCCGTTCCACCGGAACGTCTCTCATATATCCGGATCCGCCGTGGACCTGCACCGCCAGATCGGCGACCTTGCCTACCATCTCCGTGCAGTACAGCTTCGCAACGGACGGGGAGATCCGGCGGTCCTCGCCGCTGACGTACTTCTGCGCCGCGTCCCGGACCAGCGCGCGGCCCGTGGACACGCCCACCTGCTGGTCGGCGAGCATGGCCTGCACCAGCTGGAAGTCGCCGATCGGGGTGCCGCCCTGCTTCGTGACCGCCGCGAAGGCAACGGACTCGTCGAGCGCACGCTGGGCGCTGCCCACCGCGAGCGCCGCTATGTGGACGCGGCCGCGGGCGAGAGACGTCATGGCGGCGCGGTAGCCGGCTTCCTCACTGCCGCCGACCAGCGCGGACTCGGCGACGACGACGTCGTCGAACGCCACCTCGGACGTCCAGGCACCCTCCTGGCCCATCTTCTTGTCCTTCGGCCCGACCACGACACCGGCGGTGTCGGCGGGGACGAGGAACACCGCGATGCCGGTGCCGGTCTCGTCGGCGGGACGGGTGCGCGCGAACACGACGAACAGATCGGCCAGCGGCGCGTTGGTGATGAACCGCTTGGTGCCGTTGATCGTCCACTTGCCGTCCTTCAGGGCGGCGCGCGTGGTCAGGCCCGCCGGGTTCGATCCGGCCTCCGGCTCGGTCAGCGCGAACGAGGCGACCACGTCGCCGGACGCGATGCGCTCGAGCCATTCCGACTTCTGCTCGTCCGTACCGAAATTCACCAGCACCTGGCCGGCGATCCCGTTGTTGGTGCCGAACATCGACCGCAACGCCAGGCTCGTGTACCCGAACTCCATCGCCATTTCCACGTCCTGCGTGAGATCGAGTCCGAGCCCGCCCCACTGCTGCGGGATGGCGTACCCGAACAGACCCATCTCCGCCGCCTTACGGCGAATGTCGTCCGGAATCAGATCCTTTTCCGCGATTTCATTTTCCCTGGGAATTACTTCCTTCTGAATAAAGGTCCTCGTCTGCGCGAGAATGTCCTTGAAGTCTTCGTCATTCACTTCACGTTCAGCCATGAGGTGAATATCCAGCAACCAGGCCCCGCTGTCAAGCGCGCCCTCCGAACGAGAAATCCCAGCACAGAGGCTGTTTACGACCCATAGGAAGAAGGCAACTGTCGGTTTCCTTCCGCGTCTTTGACCACGGCCGTCCGAGGCACTTGAATAGATGTCGACCGCCCGGATTTCAATTCGGGCGTATTCGCGAACAAACAAACTCCCGGCGAGATGGAATTCGATATTCGACATGGTTGGCAGACCCGAGGATGCACTCCTCTACAAGGGCTACACCGTCGATCCGCAGGAACTCGAACAGTTGCTGCTGTCACGGCGAGGCGTTCACGACGCCGTGGTGGTCGGCCGCTCCGTCCCCGGGGTCGGGGAGATGCCGGTCGCGTTCGTGGTGGCGGACGCCGCGCACCCGACCGCCGAGGAACTGATCGAGTTCGTGGCCGCCGCGGTGCCGCCGTACAAGAAGGTGCGGGAAGTGGTGTTCGTCGACGAGTTGCCCCTGTCCCCGCGGGGTGCGGTCCTGCGGTCCGCGCTGCGCGACCGCCTGAACCCGCACGCCGAAGACGTTCGTACAACTGAGGAAGGAACACACACATGACACTTCTCGAGGGACGGGTCGCCGTCGTCACGGGCGCAGCCCAGGGCATCGGTTTCGAGATGGCCAGGAAGTTCGCGAGCGAGGGCGCATCGGTCGTCCTCGGCGACATGCACGCCGACAACGTGAAGGGCGCCGCCGCCAAGCTCGAGGCCGACGGCTTCCAGGCCGTCGCCGTGGCCTGTGACGTGACCGACCCAAACCAGATGCAGAATCTGGGCAAGACGGCGCTCGACAGTTTCGGCGCGATGGATGTGTGGGTCAACAACGCCGGCATCACCCGCGACGCGACTCTGCGCAAGATGTCGCTCGCCGATTTCCGCTCCGTCATCGACGTGCACCTGCAGGGCGCGTGGCTGGGCACCCAGATCGCGTCGATCGCGATGCGGGAGGCGGGCAAGGGCTCGATCGTCAACATCTCGTCGATCTCCGGCAAGGTCGGCATGGTCGGGCAGACCAACTACAGCGCCGCGAAGGCCGGCATGGTGGGCCTGACCAAGGCCGCCGCGAAGGAGGTCGCCCACCTAGGCGTCCGGGTCAACGCGATCCAGCCCGGCGTGGTGAACACCGACATGATCCGGGCCCTGCGCGCCGACATCATCGAGGCGAAGCTCAAGGAGGTCCCGATGGGCCGCGGCGCCGAGCCCGAGGAGATCGCGAACGTTGCACTGTTCCTCGCGTCCGACCTGTCCAGCTACATGACGGGCACCGTCCTCGAAGTCACCGGCGGACGTCACATCTGACAGCCGGCGCGACTTCACGCAGTAGTCTTCACTGGTGGAGTCGCGTCACGTGGAGTACTTTCTCGCCACCGTCGACAACGACGGCCTCGCGCTCGCGGCCGAGGCCCTGGGCGTCACGAAGCCGTCGTTGTCGAAGGGGCTGCGCAATCTCGAGCGTGACCTCGGTGTCGACCTGTTCCACCGCGTGGGCCGCGGCCTCGTGCTGAGCGCGGCGGGAAAGGCGTTCGTCGGTCCTGCGCGGCAGATCGTGCGAGACCTGGTGGCCGCCGAGAGCTCATTGGTCGACGTCTCGGGGCTGCCGCGCGGCCGCCTCGACATCTGCGCGTCGGCGCACGTCGCGGAAGGCCCTGTCACGGAACTGATCGGGTCCTTCCGTAAGCAGTATCCGGGTGTCGTCGTCCGGCTCGCCGACCTGCGTCCGGTCGACGTCGTCGCGTCGCTGATCCGAGACGGACACTGCGAGATCGCCTTCAGTCATTTTCCTTTTTCCGCACCAGGATTGACGACCCGCGTCCTCGGAACCCACGAATACTGGCTGGTGGTTCCGCACGACGCCGAGATCACCTGGCGGGATCCGTTCCCGCTCGACGACCTTCCGGACATTCCCGTGGTGGGGCTGCCCAAGGAATCGTCTTCGCGCACCGTCATCGAGAAGGCACTGCAGGCCGCGGGAAGGCGGACCACCCTGTCGGCCGTCGTCGAGCAGCGGGAAGCAGTCGGCGCGTTCGTCGTCGAGGGTGTCGGAATGTCGTTCATGGAACGCACCCTTGCGGAGCGGGCCGCCGGCGGCGGAGCACGAATCTGCCCACTCGACCCGCCGATCACCGCCCCGTACGGGGTGATCTACGACGAGGCCAGGCTCTCGCCCGCCGGACGCGCGTTCCTCGGCACGCTCGCGCCGTGAGTTTCGTCGAGCGCAGTGATGAACGCCGCCGCGGCAGGCGGAAGCGGATCCGGCCGGTGGACGATCCCCACGGTGCGCACCTCGGGCGGCGCGAGCGAGCGGACCACGACGCCCGGTAGTTCCTGCTCGGCGACGCGCCGCGGGAGCAGGGTCGCCCCCGCCCCCTGGACCACCAGTTCCCACATCGACTGGCGATGCGCACATTCGACGGCGATGTTGTTCACCGGCAGTCGTGGGCGCGACCCGATCTCGACGATCATCGGAATGTCGGCGAGCAGGCCGACGGGCACCGGATCGGGGAGTTCGATCGCCAGATCGGCGTGCAGTGCGAGCACGATCTCCTGGTCCCCCACCGTCCGGAACTCGAGGCCCTGCTGGTCGACGAGCAGTTCGGTGAGCCCGAGGTCGCACTCCCCCGACCGGACCGCGCGGCCGACGCCGTCGGGACCGTCCGCCGACACCGTGGACAGGACCACACTCGGAAACTGCCGGTGGAATCGGCCGACGAGACGCGGAAGCGGATCGGCAGCAAGCGAATTGAGAACGGCGATCGTGAGCGTGCCCGACCGCAGTTCGGCGACATCGTGCACGACGGCTCGAGCCCGCGCGACGTCCGCGAGCACCTGCCGCGCCGCATGCGCGAACGACGCGCCCGCCGGGGTGATCCGCAGTTTCCGTCCCCCGCGATCGAACAGTTCGACACCCAGATCGCGTTCGAGAGTGCGGATCGCCTGCGACAGCGACGGCTGCGCGATGAACAGCGCCCGCGCAGCCTCGGTGACGCTGCCGTGATCGGCCACGGCGACCAGGTATTCGGCGTCCCGGATGTCCACCACCCGAGTCTAGCGACCACGGGGTCCGGGGCCTAGACGACCTGCCGCCCGTTCGCGCGGAGGCGATTCCAGTCGTCGATGTCGTGGTTGACCACCACGGTCGTGTTGGGCTGACTGCGAAGCAGTTTGAGCTTCTTCAGCGATTCGATCGCGCCGACGGTATCGGAGTCGGCGGGCATGCCGACGCAGCAGCTGATGTTGTCCTGGATGTGCGCGACGTCGCCGGACAGGACCAGCGTGCTGCCGTCCGGCAGGCGGAGTTTCAGCCCGAGCGAACCCGGCGTGTGCCCGGGCAGCGACAGCACGACGACGCTGCCGTCGCCGAACACGTCGTGGTCGTATCCGGCAGGCACTTCGCACCAGTCGATCCTCTCGGCCGCGTCGAGATCTTCCTGCCGAAAGAAGCCCGTGACGTGATTGTCGGGTGTGCGCGCGTACCGCAGCTCTCCGGATCCGATGTATCCCTGCGCCCCGGCGAAATGCTCGAGGCCGCCGGTGTGATCGAAGTGCAGATGCGAGATCACCACCCGCTCGACGTCGGCCGTGGAGAATCCGAGCGACTCCAACTGGCGGTCGAGGGCACGCTCGGCGGGGAATTCGATCGCGAACAGTTCGGCGAGCGGGCCGTAGGTGGACGCGGGATCGCCTGCCCCGGCGAGGCCGGTGTCGAAAATGAGCAGTCCGTGCTCCGCGTGCTCGATCAGGAACGAAGGCGAGGGCAGCGACACCAGTTCACCACCTGCGCCCAGGATCATGATGCTTTTGTCGACTTTCAGCATGGGTGCGTCGAGCGCCCACAAATGTTTGATGGTGCCGGAACTGGCCACGTCGTGCCTCCTCGAGCCCGGAAGGGAAGTCGCGGCACCGCGTGAGCCGCGTCACGCATGATATACAAAGCACCGTGCATCACAACTGGTTTTATATATTCTGTACTATGCACCATAGGGCAGGAACCAGTCGGAGGTAGCAGATGACATCGACCACGGGTGCGCAGGCACTGAAAGAACTCATCGAGCCGGAACGACTCCTGATCGACGGTTCCTGGGTGCCCGCGGCCGAGGGCGCGTCGTTTCCCGCGATCGATCCCGGCACCGGATTACAGGTGGCCCGGGTCGCCGAAGGCACCGAAGCCGACGTCGACGCCGCGGTGGCCGCCGCGCGCCGCTCCTTCGACGACGGGCGCTGGCTGCGGCTGTCGGGCCAGCAACGGTCGCTGATCCTGTGGCGCATCGCCGACCTGCTGGAGAAACGGGCCGACGACCTCGCCGCACTGGAGAGCATGGACGCGGGCATGCTGGTCTCCCAGGCGCGCCTCATGGTCGGCGAGGCGGTCAATCAGTTCCGGTACTTCGCCGGCTGGGCGGACAAGGTCGAGGGCAAGAGCGTCGAGATCGGCCCTGCGGAAATGCGATTCCAGGGATACACCCGCAAGGAAGCGGTCGGCGTGGCCGCGCTGATCGTGCCGTGGAACGCACCCGTCGTCGCGACCGCGCAGAAGCTGGCACCGGCGCTCGCAGCCGGATGCTCGTGCGTGCTCAAGCCCTCCGAGGAGGCGTCCCTCAGCGCGCTCGCCGTAGGCCGACTGCTCCTCGACGCCGGGTTGCCGCCCGGCGTCGTCAACGTCGTCACCGGATTCGGGCCGCGGGTCGGTGCTCCGCTCGCCGCGCACCCCGGCGTCGACAAGGTGAGTTTCACTGGGTCGACCCACGTCGGCAGGCAGATCGTGCACGCCGCCGCGGGCAACCTCAAGAAGGTCTCGCTCGAACTCGGCGGCAAGTCGGCGATGATCGTGCTGCCGGACGCGGACCTGGACACCGTAATCCCGGGCGTCGCCACCGGAATCTTCTGGAACTCCGGACAGATCTGCACGTCCGGCTCCCGGCTGTTCGTTCATCGGGACATCGCCGACGAGGTATCCGACGGGGTCGCCGAGTTCGGTCGCAACCTGAAGGTCGGCTACGGCACCGACCCGGACGCCGACCTCGGGCCCCTCATCTCACAACGGCACCTCGACCGGGTGCACGGATACGTCGAGAGCGGCGTCGCGGCCGGGGCGCGGGTTGTCTCCGGCGGCAACCGAATCGGTGACACCGGCTACTTCTACGAACCGACCGTGGTGGTCGACGCCGACCCGTCGATGGCGATGATCCGCGAAGAGATCTTCGGCCCGGTGCTGGGTGTCGTGACGTTCACCGACCTCGACGACGCCGTCGCCGCCGCCAACGACACCGAGTACGGCCTCGCCGGCAGCGTCTGGACGCGCGACGTCGCCCGCGCCCACTCGATCGCTCATCGGCTGCGGGCGAGCCGAATCGGCATCAACGTCCACCGCGCGGGCGGCGTGCAGATGCCGGTCGGCGGATACAAGCAGTCCGGCTGGGGCCGCGAGAACGGCGCCGAGGCGCTCGCCGAGTACCTCGAGACGAAGTCCGTGGTCACCCGGCTCGCCGACTGACACGAGCACATCCCATTCACCAACCCCAAGGAGAAGCATGAGAACTCGCGGCGCAGTCATCCGGCAGGTCCCCGGCGAACTGGAGGTGATCGACCTCGAGCTGGAGGATCCCCGCGACGACGAGGTCCAGGTCAAACTCGTCGCGAGCGGCATGTGCCACTCCGACGACCATCACGTCACCGGGGACATTCCCGTCGGCATGTACCCGTTCGCGCTCGGACACGAGGGCGCAGGCATCGTGACGAAAGCGTCCCCCAACTACAAGGGCATCGAGGTCGGTGACCACGTCGTCTTCTCCGCGATCCCGTCCTGCGGCCACTGCCGCTGGTGCTCGAGCAACCTGCAGAGCCTCTGCAATCTCGCCGCCGGGATCCTCGCAGGCCCGCGCTGGACGGACGGCACGTTCCGGGTGCGGACGACCGACGGAACCCCGGTCGGGCAGATGTGCGGCATCTCCACGTTCCTCGAGACGACGACGGTCTCCATCAACTCGGTCGTCAAGATCGACAAGGACATTCCGCTCGACAAGGCCTGCCTCGTCGGCTGCGGCGTGAGCACCGGCTGGGGATCGGCCGTGAACCTCGGCAACGTCGAACCCGGGCACACCGTCATCGTGATGGGCATCGGCGGACTCGGCTCCGCCGCGCTACAGGGCGCCCGGCACGCCGGCGCGTCGCACGTCATCGCCGTCGACCCCGTCGCCTTCAAACGGGACAGCGCCAAGATGTTCGGTGCCACGCACGCCGTCGCGACCATCGAGGAGGGAGCCGAACTCGCCAAGCAGTACACCAATGGTCAGGGCGCGGACGCCCTCGTCATCACCGTCGGCGTGCTCGAGCCCGAGCACGTCGCCCAGGCACTCGCCTCGGTCCGCAAGGCGGGCACCGTCGTCGTCACTGCCGTCGGCGAGCATTCCCGCGTCGGTCTTCCGATCCCGATCGCCGACCTCACCCTCTCCCAGAAGCGCTTGCAGGGATGCGTCTTCGGCTCGACGAACGGCACGTGGGACGTCAACCGGCTGCTGAACATGTACAAGGCCGGACAGCTCAACCTCGACGACATGATCACGCGCACCTACCGGCTCGACGAGATCAATCAGGGATACCGGGACCTGAAGGACGGCAAGAACATCCGCGGCGTCATCCTGTTCGACTGACCACTCGCACACACGAAGGGCCGCTCGGGATCTCCCGAGCGGCCCTTCTTTGCCCCGTGCCTATTCGGTGGTGGCGAGCGCCGGGGCCGTCCGACTCGACTCGCTGCCGACCTGGTCTCGGGTAATGCGGGTGAGAGCGATCGCCGCGACGGCCGCGAGCACGAGAGGCACGATGACGGCGAGGTACATCGCGCGCGGTGTCATGACGCTGAGCGCGTACCCCGCGACGATCGGCGACAGAATGGCACCCGCGCGGGCGACGCCCATCATCGCTCCGTAGCCCTTGGCGCGCGCGAGCACGGGGTACGCCGCCGTCGACGTGGAGGTGAACCCGGACATGGCCGCGAAGGTGCCTGCGCCGAGAAGTCCGGCCATGGCCAGTGCAAACGGTCCCTGCAGCGTGAGTGCGAACCCGGCGATCGCCGCGGCGGACACGGCCGAGGTGATCACCGCGATCCGCGCGCCGGGGAACCGCAACCCGAACGCGCCGAACAGGCAACCTCCGACCACCGCACCGAAGCTGATCATGATGCCGGCCAGCGCACCGCTCCCCGCGTCGCCACTGGCGTTCTTGATCAGTTGCGGCGTCCACGTGCCGACGAAGTAGTACCCGGCGGTGAGCATCGAGTATCCGAACGTCAGGAGGAGTGTGCGCGACCGCAGTTCCCGGCCGAGCAGACGAACCTCGCTCTGCGGCGCAGAGATCGCCTGGCCGGGTTCCGTCTTCGTTCCCTTACGGGCCAGGAAATCGTCCGATTCGCGGAGGAAGGCGGCGGTCACCACGAACGACAGGACCCCCATCGCGGCGCCGATCCAGAACATGCCCTGCCACGCGCCGCCTGCCAGTGCCACGAGTCCGGCGCCCGCGAAGCCCGCGAGCGTCGTGCCGAGCGGATAGCCGACCATGACCAGGCCGAGCGCCACACTTCGCCGATTGGGCGGGACGACCTCCTGGCAGAGGACGATGATGACGACGCTGATGGTCCCGATCGCGATGCCGGTGACGAAGCGGGTCACCAGGAGCATCGCGAAACCGTTCGACAGCGCCGACGCGGTCAGGCCCAGGGTGTTGGCGGCGAGGCCGACCAACAGGATGCGCCGCCTGCCGATGACGTCCGCGAAGCGGGCGAGGCCGATCGCGCCGACCGCCATCCCGGCGAGGGCGGCACTGATCAGATAGCCCTTCTCCGGATTGGTCGCGAAGCCCTCCGGCAGATGCGGCATCGCGAAACCCATCACGAGGACGTCGTATCCGTCCAGCATGTTCAGGAACATGCAGAAGACCACGGATGCAATCTGATACGGGCGCATCCCCACGCGCGACGCCCAATCCTTCGTTGTGCTCATCAGGTCCCTCTCGCTCGTAGCACCGACAGCCGGTGCGACACAGATCACACTCGGAACAATATATGATGCGTCGTGGATTATGTCGACTCCGAACTGTGGCCGACCCGACTGCGAGGAATTCGCGCGAGGGCACGCGCGCTCCCGCGCCCTGACGATCGGATAGTTCCGGCACGGCTCCGGGCTGCGGTCGGCCACGCGGGCGCGGATGGTACATTATGTCGAGTCTTTCGAATCCGGGAAGGTGCGACCGACGATGCCCCTGAATGACAGGTCAAGACGACAGCAACTGCCCGAGGAAGTTGCCACGTACGTCCGCGAGATGATCATCTCCGGCGAGGTGCGTGCCGGCGACTTCCTCCGCATCGAGCGGATCGCCGAAGCCGTCGGAGTCAGCACCACACCCGTCCGCGAGGGACTCCTCGCCCTGCGGAGCGAAGGCTTCGTGGAGATGGTCCCCCGGCGCGGCTTCGTCGTGGCCCCGTTCACGAAGCAGGACGTGCGGGATCTGTTCTGGGCCCAGGCTCAGCTGGCCGCCGAACTGGCCGCACGGGCCGCGAAGAACATCACTCCGCAGCAGATCGCCGAACTCGAGGGGATCCTGCAGCAGCACGATGACGCCATCGCACAGGGCGACACCGAGCGCATTTCGTCCCTCGGGCACGCGTTCCACCGAAAGATCAACCTGATCGCGGACTCACCGCGTCTCGCCCGCCTCCTCGGTTCCGTCGTCACGAATCTTCCGAACCGCTTCTACGCCACCATCGAGGGTCATGTCACCACGACCCAGAAGGAACATCCCCTCCTGCTCGATGCATTGAAGAAGCACGCGGGCAAGAGGGCGAAGACGATCATGGAGTCGCACATCCTGGACGGCGCGGATCACCTGATCGACGAACTCGAGCAGCGCGGGCTGTGGGATACCGACGCCGAGGCGAACGCAGGCTGATCGCCCACCCCCTCGCCGGTCAGCTGTCCACTACCTGCTGACGCACCCGGCCGACGAGAAAGTCCTGCAGGTGAGCGGTGAAGACGTCGTTGTCGTCGCCGGCGACCATGTGACCGGCACCCACCTCGACCACCTCCGCCGTCGGCACCAGGTCGCGGATCTCGGCGGCCGCCTCGGCGGTGACCATGTCCGACTTCTTCCCGCGGACGAGCAGGGTGGGCACGGTGACGTTACGGGCCGCCCGTGACAGCCGGTCGACGTCGACGTTCGCACCGTCCGTCGTGAACTCGAGAAACCGCGGATCCCAGTGCCAGTACCAGCGGCCGTCCGCCCGCTGCCGGAGATTCTTCCTCAGCCCGTCCAGGTTCCGGCGTCGTCGCGGCGCGGACCGGTAGGCGTCGACCGCGGCGGCGACGTCCTCGAGCGTGGCGAACCCGTCCGGCGCGCCGGCCATGAAGCCCTTCACCCGCTCCCGCCCGTCCGGGTCCACCCGGTGCGCGATGTCCACCAGCACCAGACCCGACACCGATCCGGGCCGCTCACCCACGGCCGCGAGCGCCGTCCGCCCACCCAGGGATGCCCCGACGACGACGGGAGCGGTGCCGATCTGCGCGATCGTCGCATGGAGGTCGGCGACGAAGAAGTCCAGCGTGTAGCCGGTCGCCGACCATGCGCTGTCGCCGTGCCCGCGGGCATCCACCGTGATCGCCTGCCACCCCGCACCTGCGAGCCGTCGCGCGGTGCGCTCCCAGGAGTGCCGCGTCTGACCGCCGCCGTGCAGCAGCAGCACGGTTCCCCGATTCCGGCGAGGGGACGTCCATCGGTTGCCGATCAGTTTGTCGCCGTGGGCGCCCCGGAACTCCAGGACCTCCCACCGGACGGATTCCGCCACGGTCATGCCGCCTCCCGCCGCAGTGTGAAACATTATATATAGCAATCTCACCGTACACGCGCCGGCCGAACCGGCACGCGGAGCCCCGGCTCAGCGTCGTGAGCGCAGCACGGTCTCCGAGGGTAGGAAGCCGAACCGGGCCCGATACTGCTGAGCGAAGCGGCCGGGATGGTAGAAACCCCAGTGCGCGGCGATATCCGTGACGGAACCCGAAGAGCCACACGCGAGATCGAGGTGCACCCGATCGAGTCGAACACCCCGGAGATAGGCGGTCGGCGACATCCCGACCACCTCACGGAAGCCCGCCTGCAGGGCGCGTTCGCTCACGCCGGCCATCGACGCGAGATCGGCCGTGGTGATGTCGTCTTCCGGATGCCGGTCGACATAGTCCACGATCTCGCGGATCTTGGACCGCCGGGTGTGAGGGGGCTTTCCGTGCAGTTCCGGGGTGAGCTGACTCGGCACCGTCATGAGCAGTTGAGTCATGAGGGCCGATTCGAGTTCGTGGCAGGCAGCGGGCATCGTGGAGATGCCGTCCGGCCGGGAGAGTTCTGCGTACAGGAACCCGGCGGTCGCGACGAGCGCCTGCGCGGCGCTGGACCTCAGATCGAACGTCAGATCGAAGCGGATCTCCTCCCCGATCGGGCGGCCCGTCAGTTTCGCCGCGTGCGCCTCGAGCGGGTCTTTCGGCAACTTGATGTGGTACTGCCACGAATCCGCACTCCACTGCACCAGCACGGGCGCCTGCGGCCCGAACGCCACACCCGCCTCCCCCGCGACGAAGCTTCGGCGCACACCGCCCTGCTCGACCGTGCTCGCACCGGTGACGGGCAGATTCACGTGGTAGCAGAGTCGCATCGGCGGCCCGTGCAGGGTCACCGCTGCCCCGTACGACATCCGGCCGATCGTCAAGCGCGGGGCCGGCGCGAGATCCAGCCGGAAGTCCACTTCTCGATCGTCCGGCACGTGCACGTCGTGACCCGCGAACGCCTTCGTGACCTGGGCGTGCGCGGCATCGAGATCCGCCGTGCGGAAGTTCAGCTGTCGGTCGCTCACGCGCCGCCACCTCCTGAGACCCGGCGTGGCCGGTTTCACCCACGCCGCCGTAGTGCCGGTGAGAATAATACATCATATTGGGACGAACCTGCAGGTAGCCGCGGATGAGCACCGCGTGCGGCGTTCGGAAAGTGGATGCCGGCCTTCGCCAGAAGGATTGTGACGCAGATCCCACCCCCATAGCGTCGTGACGACCAGCGCACCTGCGCTCCCGTCTCCGAGAGCACCTGGAGTTGTGCCCACCATGTCCGAAGAACACGACAGCCCACCCACCCCGGTTCTCGAACGAACCCCCGTCGACGGCCACTGCCCGCGATGCGGCGCTGAAGAACTCCGCCGCTACCCCGTGGTATCCGAAGGCGGCTGGTTCCAGGTCGTCAAATGCCAGCAGTGCCTGCTGTCCCTGGACCGCTCCCCGTGGTCCCGGCTCGGGCCCATCCAACTTCTCACCGACCTGCTCTGACGAAGGATTCCACGATGATTGCAGTCGATGTCGGCGGAACATTCACCGACGTAGTCGCCCTGCGCGACGGCAAGATCCAGACCGCGAAGGTCACCACCGACTACACCGAGGTGTTCGGACCCGTCCTCGAGGGCGCCGCGGCACTCGGCGTCGAGGACGCGAGCGTGTTCAACCACGCGAGCACGCACGGCCTGAACGCGGTGATCACCCGGCGGTTGCCCAAGATCGGTTTTCTCACGACCGAGGGTCATCGCGACATCCTCGACATGGGGCGGGTGTGGCGCCCGGCGCACGCCATCCTGGACTCGCGCTGGCGTCGCAGCTTCGGTGACGCCTCCCGGCCGCTCGTCCAGCGGTACCTGCGGCGCGGCATCCACGAGCGGATCACGGCCGACGGCGGCGTGCTCTTCGAACTGGACGAAGCGCAGGCCCGCGCCGAACTGGACGTGCTCCGGCGCTGCGGCGTCACCGGTGTCGCGATCTGTCTGATCAACGCGTACGTGAACCCGGCGCACGAGGTCCGGCTGCGCGAACTGGTCCGCGAGGTCCTCGGCGACGTGCCCTGCTCGATCTCCAGTGATGTCTCCCCGCTCGCCAAGGAGTACGCACGGGCCTCGACCACGGTGATCGACACGCTGATGAAGATCATCTACACCGACTACACCGCCAAATTGGAGAAGGGACTCGCGGACCTCGGCTTCAGCGGGGAACTCAACTTCGCCGACTGCGCCGCCACCCTCGTCCCGTCCGGACGTGCGATGGAACTGCCCTTCCGCATCGTCTTCTCCGGGCCCGCCGCCGGCACCGTCGGATGTGCACACTTCGGCGGGCTGATCGGCGAGAACAACCTGCTCTGCGCGGACGTCGGCGGCACGTCCATCGACATCAGCGTCGTCACGGCGGGCGAACCGTTCGTCAACACCAGCTTCGAACTCGAGCACGACCTCGTCGTCAACGCCCTGGCGAACGACATCTCCAGCATCGGCGCCGGCGGCGGCAGCATCGTCGCGATCGGCCCCGCAGGCGAGATCCAGGTGGGCCCGGACAGCGCGGGATCCTCCCCCGGACCGGCCTGCTACGGGCGCGGCGGCACCCAGCCGACCACCACCGACACGTGCCTGATGATCGGCATCATCGATCCCAGCCGGTTCGCCGGTGGCGCGGTGGACCTCGATCCGGCGCTGTCCCGGCAGGCGTTCGAGGACCTCGATTCGGAGTTCACGCTGGCGCAGAAGGTTCGCTACGCCTATGAAATGGCCGTCAACAACATGGCGGAGGGCGTGTTCAACGTCGCGATCAAGAACGGTGTGGACCCGCGCGACTACAGCCTCGTCGCGTTCGGCGCCGCCGGGCCGATGCTGTTGCCCGCGGTGCTCGACACGGTGCACTGCAAGCAGGTGATCGTGCCACCGTATCCCGGCCTGTTCTCCGCACTGGGTCTGCTGTCCGCGGACCAGGTGTTCACCGCCAACCGCAGCGCGTACATGATCCTCACCCCCGATGCGGCACCGACCATCGACGCGCTGTTCGGCGAGATGGAATCGCAACTGCGCGAGGGCCTCGACGAGGGCACCGGCGTGACGTTCCATCGCAGCATGGACGCCCACCTCGCCGGGCAGAGCTGGGAGACACCGTTCGTGCCGGTTCCCGACGGCACCATCGACGCCGACGCGATCACCACCATCGTCCAGTCGTTCCACGACACGTACGAGAACCGTTCGGGCAACCGATTCGAGGCGATGCCCGTCGAGGGCGTGACGTTCCGGGTGCGGGCGGTCCTGGACACCCCGAAGGTCGACTACCCCGAAGCTCCGCAGCGCGGCGACGAACCCCTTCAGCCGGTCCGGACGACGGTACTGCGCTACCTCGGCGACATCGACGCCGACGGCGAGGGCGCACAGCAGGCCGACGTCTACGACCGCGAAAACCTCTGCGCCGGAGATATTCTGGAAGGGCCCGCCATCGTCGACGAAGGACTCTCGACGACGCACATCGGAGCCGGGCAGCGCGCCACCGTCGGCCGCTACGGCGAACTGATCATCCGGAGGAAGTGAATCCCATGACCACTCTCGAAGCGACACCCGCCTCTGCGGGCGCCGAACCGACTCGACTGCGCGACATCTCCGACTCCACGTTCACCGACGCCTACGGCTGCGATCGCTTCACCGCGGCCGTGATCCTCAACCGGCTGCGGTACACCGTGGAGCACATGTCCACCGGTTTCATGCGCGAGGCGTTCTCGCCGATCATCCGCGACTGGTACGACTTCGCGTGCACCATCAGCGGTCCACCCGATCACAACTATCCGATGGCCGTGGTCAGCAACAGCCTCGTGGTCTTCCTCGGCACACTCGGCGACGCCGTACGGAACGTCGTCGAAGAGTTCGGGCCCGAAAACCTCTCCCCCGGTGACGTGCTCATCTGCAACGACCCGTACCGCGGCGGAACCCACGTCAACGACGTGTGCTTCATCCGCCCGGTCTTCGTCGACGGCAGGATCGTCTCGTTCGTGAACATGCGCGCCCACCAACTCGACATGGGCGGCACCGTGCCCGGCGGATTCTCGGCCACGAAGGCGAACGTGTACGAGAACGGTCTCGTCATTCCGCCGATGCTGTTGTGGTCCAAGGACGAACCGGTGCGCTCGACGTTCAGCCTGATCTTCGACAACACCCGGTGGGGCGGGATGCTGCTGCCCGACTTCAAGAGCATCTACCAGCAACTCGCACTCGGCGAGCGACTCGTGCTCGAGAACATCGAACGCTACGGTCTGGACGCCTATCTGGGGACGTTGACGTACGCCTGCGACACGTCCGCCGAGCGCATGCGCGACGCCATCGCACTCGTGCCGGACGGCGAGTACACCGGCTCTTCGCTGATCGACGCAGACGGCCTCGACGACAGCGTCGACTACACGGTGCAGGTGACGCTGCGCAAGCACGGCCAGGACATCGAGGTCGACCTGTCCGGCACCTCGCCGCAGGCTCGCACGTGCATCAACTGTGGGGTGCTCGACGCCAAAACCGCTGTCGGCGTGGCATTGACAATGCTGCTGGACCCCGAGGTGCCGTTCACCTCGGGCACCTGGCGCAACATCGACCTCGCCACCCCGCCGGGCACGCTGGTGTCGTCCCTGCCGCCCGACGGCGGGATCATGATGTTCTGGGAAGCGTCGGGCGCCGTCGTCTCCGCCGTCTTCGACGCGCTCAACCCGGCCCTCGGCGAGAAGGGTGTCGCGGGCGACTACGGTTCCACGAACACCCACAACGCGTCCGGCGTGACCGCCGACGGAACCCCGTGGACGAGCGCCACCCAGTGCGGCGGCGAGCACGGGCCGTGGGGGGCCACGAAGGAAGGCGACGGCGACAGCTACACCGTCCTGTTCTTCCTCAACAACCTCGACCCCGCCACCGAGACGATCGAGCACGACTCCCCGGTCGTCATGCTGCGCAAGGAACACGCGATCGACACCGGCGGTCCCGGCACGTTCCGCGGTGGTGCCGCGAACCTCAAGGACACGCTCTGGCTGAGCGAGGGCAGCCACTACCTGTCGCCGTTCCGCACCAAGGTCCCGAGTGGAGTCGGCGCGAACGGCGGTGAACCCGGACCCAACGGCGCCATCTGGATCTTCCCGCCGCGTGACGGCGCGGACAGCCCGGGCATGCTGGGCACCACACCCGACGTCTACGCGGACAGCGTCCCCGTCGCCGGAGTGCTCGACCCCGAGACGAAGACACTGGACCCGGTCGACGGCGAGTACCACTATTTCGCCAGTCGGCAAGTGTGGCAGACGAAGACCGGCTCTATCCTGCGGTGCCTGACCAACGGCGGCGGCGGCTGGGGCGACCCGTTCGCCCGCGACCCCGAACGCGTGCTCGCCGACGTGCGCAACGAATACGTCAGCGTCGCCGGTGCCGCCCGCGATTACGGCGTCGTCGTGATCGGCGACCCGAAGTCCGATCCCGAAGGGCTGCGCGTCGATGTGCAGGCCACCGCAGCGCTCCGCAACGAGGAAGAAGGTCGATGATGCAGGGAATCACTTTTCCGGGGGATGGCAGCGTCGTTCTCAAGGACTTCCCGGCACCGCAACCGGGGCCGGGAGAAGTGGTCGTCCGGATGCGGGCGTCCGGAATGTGCGGCAGCGACCTCCATTTCTACCGGAGCGCGGTGTCCTTCGGCGGGAGCGCCGACACCATCCAGGGTCACGAGCCCTGCGGTGACGTACACGCTGTCGGAGAAGGGGTGTCGCCCGACACGGCCTCCGTCGGCGACCGCGTCATGATCCACCACTACTGGGGTTGCGACGTGTGCGAGCAGTGTCGCTCCGGATGGCCGCAGATGTGCGACCGTGGGAACGCCCAGACGATGAGCATCACCACCCACGGCGGTCATGCACCGTATGCCGTCGTGCCTGCCCGGACTCTGCTGCCGCTCCCCGACGGCCTCAGCTACAAGGCGGGCGCCGCGATCGGCTGCGGCACCGGGACGGCGTGGGGAGGTCTCATGCGGCTCGGCGACGTCGGCGGGAAATCGCTGGTCGTGTTCGGGCAGGGCCCGGTCGGGCTGTCCGGGACCATGCTCGCCTCGGCGCTCGGCGCCCGGGTCATCGCGGTGGACGTCAACGATTCGCGGCTGGAACGCGCACGGAAGTTCGGCGCGAGCGCGGTCGTGAACTCGGCCGACGTCGACCTGTCCGCGACGATCGCCGATCTCGCGGGCCGCAAGGGCGTGGAGATGATCCTGGAAACATCCGGGGTGGCGGGCGCCGACGCGCTGAGCGTCCTCGGCAAGTGGGGACGGGCGTGCTTCATCGGACTCCCCGGCGAGGTGCACTTCCGGACGGAGGAGCAGTACAAGAAGCAGTGGACGATCATGACGTCCTGGACGATGTCCACGATCCAGCAGCGGCGCTGCGCCGAATTCATCGTCGAGCAAGGGCTTCCCATCGACGACCTGTACACCCACAGCTGGTCGCTGAACCAGGCCACCGAGGCGTACGAGTGGTTCGACAAGCAATCCGACGGCAAGGGAGTCTTCGAATTCTGACACCCGCACAGGTCACCGCATCGACGAAGCCCGCGGCCGGACCGGCCGACCACGACTGTTTCGGCCCGCCGCCGAGACGGGAGGAGGAGAACGAGTTGCTCACCCAAGACGAAACATCGCTCACCGTCCCCGCTTTCATCCAGGGATCGAAGAAGAATCTGATCGGCGGGAAGTGGGTCGACGCCACTTCCGGCCGGCAGATCGACACCGTCAATCCGGCGACGGGGCAGGTACTCTGCCGCATCGCCGGCGGCGACGCGACGGACATCGACCTCGCCGTCTCGGCCGCCCGCCGCGCCTTCGAGGGCGAATGGAGTCGGTGGACTCCGCATCAGCGCCGCAAGCTGATCCTGAAGATCCACGACGTCATCCTCGACAATTTCGACGAATTGGCGATGATTGAGACGCTGGACATGGGGGCGCCGCTGAAGCGGACCACCGGACTCGCCGAGTGGACCTCGCAGGTGCTGCAATTCTTCGCGTCCCAATGCGACGCCGCGACCGTCGCGACACCCCCGAATTCGCTGCCCGGGGATTTCCTCACCCTCAAGTCCCTCGCCCCCGTCGGAGTGGTCGGCGGCATCATCCCCTGGAACGGGCCCCTGATCGGCCTGTGGTGGATCTTCGGCCCGGCACTCGCCACCGGATGCACCGCCGTCCTCAAACCCGCCGAGGACGCCTCCCTGTCGGTGCTGCGGGTGGCCGAACTGATGATGGAAGCCGGCGTGCCCGAGGGCGTCATCAACGTCGTGACCGGGTACGGCGCCGACGCGGGCCAGGCCCTGGCCGAACACCGGGACGTCGACCGGATCGCGTTCACCGGATCGATCGGCACCGCGCAGACCATCGTCCGCGCATCGGCCGGCAACCTCAAACGCCTGCAACTGGAGTTGGGTGGCAAATCGCCCGACATCGTCTTCGCCGACGCCGATCTGGACAAGGCCGTGCCCGGCGCCGCGATGGGCGTGTTCACCAACAGCGGCCAGGTCTGCGTCGCCGGCACACGGATCTTCGTGCAGCGTTCGATCCACGACGAGTTCGTCGAACGGATGCAGGAGTTCACCAAGACCATCCGCGTGGGAGACGGTCTCGACCCGAATACCCAGTTGGGTCCGCTGATTTCGAAACGGCAGCTCGATCGGGTCATGCACTACATCGACGTCGGCGGCGGCGAAGGCGCGCACCTGGCGAGCGGCGGCAAACGCCTCGGCGGCGAACTGGCATCGGGCTTCTTCGTCGAGCCGACCGTGTTCTCCGGCGCGTCGAACGACATGACGATCGCCAGGGAAGAGATCTTCGGACCCGTCGCGTCGGTCATCCCGTTCGACGACATGGACGACGCACTGCGGCTCGCGAACGACACCCCGTTCGGCCTGGCAGGCGGTGTCTGGACCCGCAGCCTGTCCACGGCACACAAGGTCTCGCAGAACATCAAGGCCGGAACGATCTGGGTCAACTGCTACGGCGTCCTCGACCCGGCCATCGGATTCGGCGGCACCAAGATGAGCGGGTACGGCTGGAAGGGAGCGAAAGAACACGTGGAAGGCTATCTCTACCCGAAGGCCGTCTACATCAACCTCGACTAGCGCCCTGAGGCAGGTGCCATGGAGGAGGACCGATGCCCCCGCGGAATGAATCGATGATCGAGCGGGTCGTGCAGGTGCTCGAGTCGTTCAAGGGGGCAGGCGGTTCACTGACGGCGTCGGAGATCGCGCGGAGGACCGCGATCCCGATGCCGTCGGCGCATCGGATCGTGGCCGAACTCGTCGACGTGGGTTTCCTCGAACGCGACCCCGACCGCAGGCTGCGGATCGGCACACGCCTGTGGGAGGTGGTGGCCCGGTCGTCGAGTGCGCTCACGCTCCGGGAGGTCGCCCTGCCGTACATGGAGGACCTGCGGTCGGCGGTGCAGGCCCCCACCCTGCTGTCGGTACTCGACCGCAACGACGTCCTCAACCTGGAAACGCTGTCGACCCGGCAACCGAGTGTCACCAACGTGACTCAGCCGGGTGTGCGGCTTCCCGCACTGGCGTCGTCCCCGGGCATCGTTCTGGTCGCGTTCTCTCCGCCGGAGGTGCGGGAGCACATCCTGGCGACCGGCAAGATCACCCGATTCACCGAGCACACCGTCGTCGACCGGGCCGAACTGCTGCGGATCGTGAACGAGACCCTGCGCACCGGTTACGTCGTCGCCCGCCGCTGGATCTCCCCCGACTCGACGGCGGTCGCCGTGCCGATTCTCGCCGACGACGGCACCGCGATCGGCGCACTGTCGGTCACGACCGCGTTCGGCGCCGACGCGCCGTCGACCCTGCTGCCCGCGCTGCACGCCACCGCTCTCGGTATCTCCCGCGCGACGCGCACCGCCGACGGCCCACGGTTGACGCTGCTGAAGCAGCAGATCCGGCACGCGACGGAAGTGCCCTGACCGGACTCGTCTTCTCGGTAGGCGAGAATCCCCCTATCCCCGAGCCGGGACATGCGCGACCTTCTGACATGAACCGGGACGCCGACTTGCGTTGCCGGCAGCGACATCTCGACGCGGAAGAGGGACGACATGACGAAGTTCGCGATCCAGAACTCGGAAGATCCGATGAGCACCCTGTGCCGGATGGCGGTGCAGACCGACTACGACGATCTCCCCGCCGAGGTCGTCCGGCATGCCAAGCACACCCTGCTGGACTGCATGGCCGTGATGATCGGCGGCTCCGGGATGGACGGGATCCCGGCGATCGTGGATCTGGTCAAGGACAAGGGCGGCGCACCGCAGTCGGTGCTGCCGTTCTACGGTGGCCGCGTTCCCGCGGCCGAGGCGGCACTGGCGATCGGCCCGATGCCCCGGGCGATGGACTGCGGCGATCTTCACGAGGAAGCAGGGCACATCAGCGAATACATCGTGGCCAGTCTGCTGGCGGCCACCGGGCTGCGGCCGGACGTCACGGGGAAGGAATTCCTGACGGCGCTGGTCGTCGGCCAGGAGACGCTCATCCGCGTGGGCTCGGCCTACAAGGTCATCAGTACCGCCGTGAAGTCCCACGATTGCGGCGGCCACTACATCTTCGGCGCTGTCGCCGCCATCGGCAAACTCCTCGGCTTCTCCCAGGAACTACTGGAGAATGCCCAGGGCATCGCCCGCACGATGACCCAGCCTCACACGATGGCGATCTACGCACCGGCCACCCTGATGGTCCGGGTGCACCACGGCCTCGTCTGCCAATCGGCGATCACCGCCTGCCTCCTCGCGGAGAAGGGCATCACCGGCCCCCGCCGGGAGGTGCTGACGGGACCCAACGGATACCTGCGCACCGCTCGCTGGGAGACGGACGCGGAGCCACTCACCCGGGATCTGGGCGAACGCTGGGAGTCGACGAACATCACGACCAAGGGGTACAGCGCCTGCTACTTCTCGCACTCCTCCATCGACGGCATCCTGGATCAGATGCGCACGCACGGCTTCGGCCCCGACGACATCGCCACCGTCCACATCGACGTCTCCACCTCCGGCTGGCGCGCCGTGTGCGAGCCGACCAACGTGAAGTGGCACCCGCGGACCGTCCCCGAATGTCAGTTCAGCCTCCCGTACGCCGTCGCGACCGCCGCGATCGACAAGAGCGTCTTCGTGCAGTCCTACACCGACGAAGCACGGCAACGTCAGGACGTCCGAGAGCTGATGTCGAGGATCTCCGTCGCCGAGGACCCGTCCGTGTCGGACTGGGGCGCACGGCTCACGACCACGCTGCGCGACGGCCGCACGATCACCACCGAACACGTCTACGTCAAGGGGCACCCGAACAACCCGTTCAGCGAGCAGGACTTCGTCGACAAGTTCCGCAAGTGTGTGCCGTACTCGGTATATCCGCTGGACGAGCAGGTGGTCGACACGATGATTCACGACGTGCTGTACCTCGACAAGGTGGACGACGTCGTCGCCTCCCTGCTCCTGCCGCTGACGCCGGGTAACTGACCCTTCCCGGCGCCCGGTCCTGTTCCTACTGTGGATCCATGGACATCGCCCAGGACGTCAAAGAGTTCTTGATGACCCGGCGGGCGAAGATCACCCCGGAGCGAGTGGGCCTGCCACCCGGCCGGCGACGTCGGGTACCGGGCCTGCGGCGTGAAGAGGTCGCGCAGTTGGCCGGTGTCAGCATCGAGTACTACACCCAGATCGAACGCGGGAACGTCGCCGGAGTCTCCGACGACGTTCTCCACGCCGTCGCCCGGGCACTGCGGCTCACCGAGGAAGAAACGGCGCACCTGTTCGACCTCGTGCGGGCCGCCGGCACCACGACGGGTGCCGCGCGGGCCCCGCGGCGGGCCGACCGGAAGATCCCCGACGGCGTGTTCCCGGAGTGGAACACCGCGGCCGACGACGCCGTGGCCCTGCTGCGGGTGGAGGCCGCACACTCGCCCCACTCGACAGTCGTCACCGGACTCGTCGGCGAACTCGCCTCTCGGAGCGAAGAATTCCGCACCCGATGGGCCGCCCACAACGTGAAGGCTCATCGGCACGGTGTCAAACAGTTCCGGCATCCGGACGTCGGCGACCTGTCGCTGACCTACAACGTCTTCGACATCACCGGTGCGGACGGATTGTCCCTCGTCGGGTACACCGCAGAACCGCAGTCACCGTCCGAGCAGGCTCTGCAACTGCTTGCGATCATGACCGCAACCGATACACCCTCCACGGCAACCGAATAGGGCGCTATCGGTCCTGCCAGGTGACGACCTCGTCGAGCGACGCGCGTGCCGTCCGGTAGCTGTTCGCCGGGTGGTCCAGGTCGGCGTAGCCGAAGGAGATCCCCACCAGAATCTTGCGGTCGTCCGCGATACCGAAATGCTCACGGATGAAGGGAGACTGGCTCGCCAGGGCGGCCTGCGGGATCGTGGCGATCCCCAGGCTCCGCGCCGCGAGCAGGAGGGTGCCGAGGTAGAGCCCGGAATCCACCGCGCCGTACACGCCCTGCTCGGCATCGGTCGTGATGATCGCGACGTGCGGGGCGCCGAACAGGCGGAAGTTCTCGAACGACTGGCGTGCGGACGCGGCACGGTCACCGCGTTCGACTCCCACGGCCTGATACAGCTGCCACCCGCTCGCCCGGCGCCGGTCGCGGTAGACCCCGCGGTACTCCGCAGGCGGATCGAATTCGAAGGCGGCACCGTGCCCACTCGCGTACTCCGCGAGACCGTCCCGGAATCGCTCGGTTCCCGCACCGCTGGTCACGATGACCTGCCAGGGCTGCGTGTTGCACCACGACGCGGACCTCTGCGCCAGCGTGAACATGCGCTCGATGAGCGGGCGCGGAACCTCGCGCGGCTCGAACGCGCGGCAACTCCACCGTGTCGCCAGCAGGTTCTCCAGCACGGCGGACTCATCGTCGACGGGACCCACCGCGATGCCGTCGGTCGATACATCGGCAGTCATCGATCACTCACCCATCGTTGTTCGAATACGGAATATGCGCGTCCCGGGTCGGGGCACCGGTCAGGCTCAGGGTTCGACGAACAGAACGTCCGCCTGCACCAGGTCGTCGATCTGCTCGGCGGAGTACACCTCCGAGGCGACGTCGCGGCTGTCGGCGCCGACCCGCGGCGCGGTGCCCGCCCGATCGGGGCGTTCGCCCGCGAACCGCCACGGCGGCCGGATGAGCGCCAGCCCGTCCTGCTGCCGTTCGACCAGTTCGAGCCATTCCACCTGCTCGTGCTCGACGAATCCGGTCATCGACAACACTGGGGCGAACGGCACGTCCGCAGCGGAGAGGGCATCCTCCCAGTGCTGCAGCGACTGCTGCTCGAACTCGGCTTCGACGATCTTGGCCAGCTCGTGGTAGTTCGACTCCCGGGGGCGGTACTCGGCGAAGCGGGGATCCTCGGTGAGATCCATCCGGTTCATCGCCGTGCACAGCGAGCGCCAGAATTTCTGCGAGGACGACAGGTGGACCGCCAGATACTCGCCGGTGGCGGTCTTGACGCAGAAGTTCTGCGCCTGCGGATGCCTGCTCTGCCTGCTCGGATCGTATCCCAGTTCGAAGGACTGCGTGATCCCGTCGGTCGCCAGAACGCTGACGGCCTCCATGATCGACGTCTCCATGTGTTGCGGCGCGCCGGTGCGCAGCCGTCCGACGAGCGCCGCGAGGACGCCGGTGGCCGTACTCAGTCCGGTGATCAGGTCCGCACTGAGCCCGCCGGCCAGCTGGGGCCGGGCGTCGTCGCCGAACAGGGAGTAGAGACCGCCGAACGCATGCCCGATCGTGTCGTAGGCGGGGCGGCTCGCCAGCGGACCACCCGAGCCGAACCCGGTCACCGACCCGTAGACGAGGTCGGATCGCAGCGCGCGGCACTCGTCGGGTCCGAGGCCCAGCGCCGCCAACTTGCCCGGCCGCAGGTTCTCGAGGACCACGTCGAAGTGCGGCACGAGGGCCTTGACCAGCGCGATGCCTTCGGGATGCTTCAGGTCGATCGACAGGCTCCGCTTTCCGGTGTTGTACTGGCGGAAGTAGGGGCTGCCGTCGTTCTGGTGGCGACGGAAGTCCTCCCCGACGACGGGCTTCTCCACCTTCACGACCTCTGCGCCGAGAGCGCACAGGATCGACGTGGCGAACGGAAGGGCGATGTAACCCCCGATCTCCAGGATGCGGATCCCGTCGAGCGGCTTGTGCTGCATGGGTATGCCTCCGTGAGTTCAAGTGACAATATAATACATTATCTGTGGATCGGGTTCTGTCAAGGCCGGACCCACCTCACCCTGCCGGCCGCCGCAGTCTCGTGGGAGACCCTGGCTACAGGGGTACCCACAGCCTCTCCTTCCCGCGCCGCAACCGCCTTGACCTCTGATCACGGATCGCCGACATCAGGAGATGACGACATGGCATGGCACAGCGAGCAACTCGACGCGATCGGCCACACCGAGGAACTGCACATCAGCAGCTATCGGCGCGACGGCTCCCTGCGCCGCTGGATACCGATCTGTGTCGTGCGCGTCGCCGACGACCTCTACGTCCGGTCCGCGTTCGGCCCGGACGGCGGCTGGTACCGCAACGCGATGCGGAACAACACCGCGCCAAGTACCGCAGCCGGCCCGCCGCGCTGGAACCGATGGTCGCCGACACCGCCGCCGAAACGACCTTTCGCCTCGACGCCGCCGGATAGGATTCGGGCGCCGAGGAGGAATCCATGATGGCCAGGAACGCGCGCAGCACCCACCGTGAGGTCTCGCCGCTCGAGCTGTTCTTCGACCTGGTGTTCGTGTTGGCGATCGGTCAGCTCACGCACCATCTCGTCGACCACCTGACCTGGCACGGCGCCGCCGAAGCTCTCGTGGCACTCGTTGCGGTGTGCGGGGTCTGGGCGTTCACCACGTTCGAGGTCACGCTCCTCGACATCGAACGCACGGCCACCCGGGCCGTGACGGTCACGGTGATGGGACTCGGCCTGTTCATGAACGCGGGCATCGGGCACGCATTCGACGAAAGCCCTTGGCTCTTCGTCGTTCCCATGCTACTGGCGCTGATCGGCCCCACCATCTACGCGGCGGCCACCGCCCCGACGCCCAGCCTCCGCCTGCACTTCCTGCACGTGCTGATCTGGTTCGCGGTCTCGGCGCCGTTCTGGGTGGCCGGCGCCGCACTCGACCCGGAATGGCGCCTGTGGCTGTGGGCGGTGGCCGCGCTCGTCGATCTCGTCGGCACCTGGAGCGCTCACCCGCTGCCGGGCGGACGCACGCAGACGCAGCAACTTCCGTTCGACGCGGAGCACATGCTCGAGCGGATGCGACTGTTCCTCATCATCCTGCTGGGCGAGACGGTCCTGACCCTGGGACGTGTGATTGCCGCCCATCATTCCGACGCACTGACGCTTGCGCTGGCGGCGGGGTGCTTCGTCGCGCTCGTCTGCCTGTGGGCCGTCTACTTCGGGCGCGCCGAACAGCTCGTGGAAAGTCATATCGCCGCCACCGGGAACCCCATCCGATCCGTGCACATCGGGATCAACGTGATCTACGGCGTGGTCACCGGACTCGTCATGTTCGCCGCGGGCAGCGAGTTGGTGCTCGCCCATGCCGGCGACGACCGGGCGGGGGTCGGCGGCGTGCTGATGCTCGCGGGTCCGGCGATCTACCTGCTCTCGCACGCAATCTACTTCCGGCTCACCACCCACACCGGCTGGGTTCTGCGCGCCGTCGGCGCCGCCGTGCTCGGATCGGCCTCCGCCGCGGCGTACTGGCTGCCGTCCTACGCCGTCGTCCTCGCACTGGTCCTCATACTCCTCGCGGTGGCCGTGACCCTCACCAGGGACGCGTCGCCGAGCGAATCCTGAACTCGCCGTTGCCGTCCTTCACGAATGTCATGAATGCTGATGTGCCGAGCTTTCGGTGGCGATCCAACTGGACAGCAGGCGGAGAGCCTCCTCGGAGGAGGAACCCGGCGCCGCGGTGAATCCGTACAGGGTGAGGCCGGCCGCGCTGGCCACCTCAAGCGCCTCGAAACGCAGCGTCAGGTCGCCGACGACCGGATGATGGAACCGCTTCGTTCCGCGCCGGTGCGCCTTGATGTCGTGAACCGCCCAGCGAGTGCGGAACTCGTCGCTACGGGTGGCGAGCTCGCCGACGAGACCGGTGACCGCCGCCGAATACGGCGACCGCGCCGCCTCCACCCGCAGCATCGCGACGGCGTCGTCGGCCGCGTTGTTCCAGTCGGGGAACGTTTCGTCGGCGCGGCGGTCGAGGAAGATGAACCGGGCCAGATTGGGCGCGCCGTCCACGCGGTCGTACACGTCGGCGTACAGCGCGCGACCGAGCGCATTGGCGCCGACGATATCGAGGTGACCGTTCTGCACGACGGCGGGGGCGGTGATCATCGCATCGACGAGCGCCTGGACCGGCTCCGGCATCTCGACGCGCGCGCGGGCGGGCTTACGCTTGCGGGGCTTCGTGGCCGCGGCGCGGGCGAGGGTGAACAGGTGCTTCGTCTCCTCGTCGTCGAGTCGCAGCGCGGTCGCGATGGCGTCCAGCACCTCGTCGGACACGCCCGACACGCCGCCGCGTTCGATCTGTACGTAGTATTCCGCGCTCACTCCGGCGAGCAGTGCGACCTCTTCGCGACGTAGCCCGGCGACCCGACGCCGGCCACCGGCGGGCAGGCCCACCTGGTCGGGCGTGATGCGTGCGCGACGGGTCGTCAGGAAGTCCTTGATCTCCTTGGCGATCTCCATACCTGCAGCCTAGGGACCTCCGACGGCCCGTGGGAGAGGCTGCCGGTACCCCCGATAACCGGCCTCTGGTACGGCCCCGCGGATCGCAGCAGAGTGGTGATTGCGGGTCGAGGAAATCGTCCATGACGCAGTGACATTCAGGATGCAGTGAGATTCAGACCGTCGGGCTCCGGCGGACGACGAAGGGAAATCAGTTCATGACCACGGAGAGGATCGAGACCGTCAGCGTCACGACCCCGTACTGGGACATCGCGGCGGACATCTACTTCCCGCCAGGATTCGACAACACGAACAAATACCCGGCCATCATCAGCGCACACCCCATCGGCAGCTGCAAGGAGCAGACGTCCGGCAACGTGTACGGCACCGCCCTCGCCGACGCCGGCTACGTCGTCATCGCATTCGACGCCAGCTACCAGGGCGCCAGCGGCGGCGAACCCCGATTCATCGAAGACCCGGCGCAACGAGTCGAGGACTTCGGCTACGTCGTCGACCACCTCGTCACCCTCCCCTACGTCGACGCCGACCGCATCGGCGTACTCGGCATCTGCGGCGGCGGCGGATACTCCGTCAGCGCCGCGAAGACCGACCGCCGCATCAAGGTCGTCGGCAGCGTCGTCGGCGTCAACTTCGGCCACCTGCTGCACGAGGCCTTCAGTGCCTACGACCCGATCGCCACATTGGACGCGATCGCCGCGCAGCGCACCGCCGAGGCCCGCGGCGCCGAACCGAACGTCGAGAACCTGCTGCCGCCCACCGTGGACGCGGCGGCCGGGATGGGCCTCGACGTCGTCGAGGCCACCGAGTACTACAAGACGTCCCGCGGGGAGAAGCCGAACGGCGCCACCCGCAGCCTGATCTCGCGTCGGGCAGCGGGATACGGATGGGACGCCTTCACCCACGCGGAAGTGCTTCTCACCCAACCGCTGTGCGTCGTCGTCGGCGACAAGCCCGGCGCCTTCGGCTCCTACCGCCACGGCCTCGAGATCTACCGCCGCGCCCGCTCCGAGAAGAAGCAACTCGTCGTGGCCGAAGGCTTCTCGCACTACGACCTGTACGACCAGCCCGAGCCCGTCAAGATCGCCCTCGACGCCCTGATCCCGTTCTACGACACCAACCTCTGACCACGCGCGACAACACCCCATCCAGAAGGAGACACAGCAATGGACAGCATCACTTTCCCCAACGGCCCGATCGCCATGGCAGGCAACCTGTTTCTGCCCGACAACTTCGATCCGCAGAGCAGCTACGCGGCGGTCGTCACCGTGCACCCAGGTGGCGGTGTGAAGGAGCAGACCGCGGGTCTGTACGCCGCGAAGCTCGCCGAAGAAGGCTTCGTGGCACTCGCCTACGACGCCTCGTTCCAGGGTGAGAGCGGCGGCGAACCTCACCACCTCGAGGACCCGGCAGCGCGAGTGGAGGACGTGCGCGCGGCCGTCGACTTCCTGCAGAGCCTGGACTACGTGGACGCCGAGCAGATCGGTGTTCTCGGTGTCTGCGCCGGCGGTGGATACGCCGTGAACGCGGCCCTGACCGACTACCGGATCAAGGCCGTCACCACCGTCAGCGCCGTGAACATCGGCACCTCGTTCCGGCGCGGATGGTACGGAACCGACTCCGACGCGGCCGCGGTGCCGACACTGCAGGCAGTCGCGCAGCAGCGGACCGCCGAGGCCCAGGGCGCCGACCCGGCGTACATCCCGTACGTTCCGGAACAGCCGGACGAGAGCACTCCGCGCGACCTGGTCGAGGCGCACGACTACTATCTCACCCCGCGTGCGCAGCACCCGAACGCGAAGAACAAGCAGCTGTTCACCAAGAGCATCTCGCGGATCTTCACGTTCGACGCGTTCCACCTGGTCGAGGACCTGTTCACGGCACCGCTGCTGATCGTCGCCGGCAGTGAAACCGGTTCGCTGTGGATGTCCACCGAACTGCACAGCCGGGTCCGCAGCCCCAAGAAGCTGGTGGTCGTCGACGGCGGCGCCCACATGGACTTCTACGACGTGCCGAAGTACGTCGACCGGGCCGTGGCCGAGGCGACCCCGTTCTTCCGGGAGAACCTCGCAGCACGCCCAGTCGAGAACTGACACCACGACGAAAGCCCCGCATCCTGCCGGATGCGGGGCTCTTCGGTCGATCCGCTCAGGCGTGGGCCATGACGGCTTCGGCCTGCGCGATGATGCCCTCGGCGGTCTTCACGTGGGCGATGTCGATGTGCTGGCCCTCGAAGTCGACGGCCGCGCTACCGGCGGCCTCGGCGACCTTGAACGCCTCGATCATGCGGCGGTAGAAGTCGACCTGCTCGGGGGACGGCGTGAACACGTCGTTGGCGATGGCGATGTGCGACGGGTGGATGCACACCATGCCGCGGTAGCCGAGCTGCTTGTTGTCCAGGCAGAATTGGCGGGCACCGTCGAGGTCCTTGATGTCCTGCCACACGCCGGCGACGGGATGGTGCAGGCCCGCTGCGCGGGCGGCGAGGACGAGTCGACTCCGCAGGTACAGCGTTTCCAGGCCGGCCGGGGTGAATTCGAAGCCTAGTTCGCGGCCGACGTCCGCGCTCGGGCCGGTGGCGCCCAGCAGGCTGGAGATGCGCGGGGTGGCGGTGGCGATCTCTTCGCAATGCGCCATCGAGACCGCGGTCTCGTAGCTCACGATGAGTCCCACGCTGCCCGCCTCGAGCCCCTGCCGGGCCTCGATGTGCGACACCACGGCGTCGATCCGCACGAGTTCCTCGGCGTCGAAGACCTTGGGCAGGAACAGACCGGTCAGCCCCGGCCGGATCACCGCCTCGAGGTCACTGCCCTGGATCCCGGTCACGAACGCATTGGGCCGCACCCACACGTCGGCGCGAACACCCTCGGCGTCCAAACGGTCGATGGTGGCGGCGGTGACGCCACGCGCCTCGTCCTTGTCCGCGACGGGAACCGAGTCCTCCAGGTCGAGGATCAGGGCGTCGGCGCCGGAGGCCAGCCCCTTGTCGGCCCAGGAAGGCTTGTGACCGGGCACGAACAGCATGGAACGGTACGGATTCATGAACTCTCCTCAGTAGTGAGTACGGGAAGTAGCGGGTATGGGAAGTAGCGGGTCAGGACTCGTCGGCGTAGAGGACGCCGGACGCGAGCAGCTCGTCGATCTTCTCGGCGGGGAGCACCTCGCCCGCGACGGAACGGGTGTCGGCGCCGACCTTGGGAGCACGGTCACCGCGGTCCGGGCGCTCGCCGTCGAACGTCCACGGCGGCCGGATCAGGGCCAGGCCGTCGGGTTGCCACTCGACGAGGTCCAGGTGCTCGACCTGCTCGTGCTCGAGGTAACCGGTCATCGACAGGACCGGGGCGAACGGCACGTCGGCCTCGGTGAGGACCTTCTCCCAGTGGTCCTTCGACTTCGTGGCGAACTCCGCCTCGACGATCGGCACCAGCTCGAAGTAGTTCGACTCCCGCGGGCGGTATTCGGCGAACCGGGGGTCCTCGGCCAGGTCCATGCGGTCCATCGCGCGGCACAGCGACTGCCAGAACTTCTGCGAGGACGACAGGTGGACGGCCAGGTACTCGCCGGTCGACGTCGGGACGCAGAAGTTCTGCGCCTGCGGGTGGCGGCTCGTGCGGGCCGGGTTTTTGCCGAGTTCGAAGGACTGCGTGATGCCGTCGATGGTCAGTGCGCTGACGGCCTCCATGATCGACGTCTCCATCCGCTGCGGCTGACCCGTCTTCAGCCGCCCGACGAGGGCCGCGAGGACGCCGGTTGCGGTGCTCAGACCGGTGACGAGGTCCGCGCTCAGGCCACCGGCCAGCTGCGGGTGGTCGCCGTCGCTGAACAGCGAGTACAGACCGCCGAAGGCGTGGCCGATCGTGTCGTAGGCGGGACGGTTGGCCAGCGGACCACCGGCGCCGAATCCGGTGACGGACCCGTACACGATGTCGGGACGCAGGGCGCGGCAGTCGTCGGGGCCGAGCCCCATGGCGGCCACCTTGCCCGGGCGCAGGTTCTCGAGCACCACGTCGAAGTGCGGCACCAGCGCCTTGACCAGCGCGACGCCCTCCTCCGACTTCAGGTCGACCGACAGACTGCGCTTGCCGGTGTTGTACTGCCGGAAGTAGGGGCTGGCGTCGTTCTGATGGCGCCGGAAATCTTCTCCGACCACAGGGCGCTCGACTTTGACCACTTCGGCGCCGAGGGCGCACAGCATCGACGTCCCGAACGGGAGCGCGATGTATCCCCCGATCTCGAGGATCCGGATACCGTCGAGCGGCTTGTGCTGCATGTTGCCTCGCCTTCGTCTCAGCAAAATATTATATATCGTTTACAGTGGGGTCAAGCCCCGCCGGATCGGGGTACCCCACCGAGGCGACTCCCAGTCGGCTGGATCACGGCAAGGCACTTCCATGGAGCTATGCAACATTATATACTTTGCATGGTGCAGCTCACATATCGAGCAGAAGGCTCCGCCCACCAGGCCGGACACCTCGGTCCCGCCTGCGATCCGGACCACTTCCACCCCTTATCGACCAGCGAAGGAGCGGCACCATGAGTGTGCAGACAGAAATTTGGCAGGGGCAGTACGACAAGCTGTTCATCGGCGGACAGTGGGTACTGCCGGCCTCCGAGCGCACCTTCGACGTGATCTCGCCGGCCACCGAAGAGCTCGTCGCGCGCGTCCCGGAAGGCGTCGAGGAAGACATCGACGCGGCAGTGAACGCGGCACGCGAGGCGTTCGACAAGGGGCCCTGGCCCAGGATGGCACTCGACGAGCGGATCGCGGTCCTCCGGAAGCTCAGCGCGGAACTCGCCGCGCGCGAGGCCGACGCCGCCAGACTCGTCAGCGCCGAGATGGGTTGCCCGATCACCCTGTCCACGAAGATGCAGTCCATCGGACCGCGCCTGCTCCTGGACTCCTTCCTGGACCTCGCCCCCGCCTACCCATGGGCCGACACGCGGTCGTCCGCAACCGGCAGCGCGCTGGTGACCCGCGAACCGGTCGGGGTCGTCGCAGGCATCGTGCCGTGGAACGCCCCGCTGCTCATCACCATGATCAAGCTCGCGCCGGCGCTGCTGGCGGGCTGCACCATGGTCATCAAGCCCTCCCCCGAGACCCCGCTCGACGCCTACCTGCTCGCCGACATCCTCGACGAGATCGGTCTCCCCGCCGGCGTCRTGAACATCGTCCCCGCACGGCGCGAGGCCAGCGAATACCTCGTGCGCCACCGCGGCATCGACAAGGTCTCCTTCACCGGATCGACGGCCGCGGGCCGTCGGATCGCCTCACTCTGCGGCCAGGACCTGCGCCGCGTGACCCTCGAACTCGGCGGCAAGTCCGCCGCCGTCCTGCTCGACGACTCCGACCTCGACACCGCAGTCGCCGCCATCCGCGCGGTCTCGCTGCGCAACAGCGGCCAGGTCTGCAGCAACAAGACCCGGATCGTGGTGGCGCGCTCGCGCCGCGACGAACTCCACGACCGGCTGGTGGACCTGATCAAGTCGATGCCCGTCGGCGACCCGTTCGACCCCGCCACCGAAATCGGCCCGATGGTCAGCGCCAATCAGCGGTCCCGAGTCGAGGGCTACATCGACGACGCGAAGGGATCCGGCGCCTCCCTGCTGGTGGGCGGCGGACGTCCCGACGGTCTCGACCGCGGCTGGTACGTCGAGCCCACGATCTTCACCGACGTCGACCCTGCCGCGAAGATCGCGCAGGAGGAGATCTTCGGCCCGGTTCTCACGGTGCACACGTTCGACACCGAGGCCGAGGCGATCGACATCGCCAACAATTCGGAATACGGCCTCAACGGATCGGTGTTCGCCGCCGACCCCGAACATGCGCTGGCTGTGGCACGCCACATCCGCACCGGCACAATCGAAGTCAACGGGAACCCGGCGGGCTTCAGCGCCCCGATGGGCGGTTTCAAGAACAGCGGCATCGGCCGCGAGGCGGGCCTCGAGGGCTTCGACGCCTACGTCGAGCTCAAGTCCTACGGAATCCCGGGCGGCCTGCTCGGTTCGCTCTCCTGACCCAGATCTACCGAAAGGCAACACACATGGGCAACATTCCCCCCGTCGAAGAAGCTGCCGCCCGGCTCGTCACGGATCTGACCTTCGACTCCATCCCCGCCGACGCGCTCGCCGGTGCGCGCCGCCTGATGCAGGACCAGCTCGCCCTTCAGGTCGGCAGTGCCTCGCTGCCGTGGAGCAAGGCACTGCTCGAGCTGACGCGCGCGGCGCACGTTCCGGGCAAGTCACACGTCGCCGCGACAGGCGACGAGATGAGCGCCGCGGACGCGGCATTCGTCAACGCCTCCTTCGGCCACGGCTTCGAATACGACGACGCCCACCGGGCCAGCTCGTCGCACCCGGGCAGCACCGTCGTGTCCGCCGCACTCGCGGTCGGCGAGGAACTCGGCGCGACGATGCGCGAGGTGATCACCGGCATCGTCGCCGGCTACGAGGTGTACACCCGCATCGGCAACCTGGCCGCACCCGAACTACTCGAGCGCGGCTTCCACCCGCACGGGTTGCTGTCGAACTTCGGTGCGGCCGCCGTCGTCGCAAAGATGCGCGGCTTCGACATCGAGACGACCGTGCACGCCCTCGCCATCGCCCTCAGTCACGCGTCGGGCACCACCGAGTACACGTCGTCCGGTGGCTCCATCAAACGCATCCACTCCGGCATCGGCACCCGCAACGGGATCCGCGCCGCCGAGATGGCGGCCGCGGGCATCACCGGTCCGACGACGTTCCTCACCGGCGGTAAGGGCTTCTACCGCACATTCGTCGGACGCCCGGTCGCCGACGACGCCGCGGCCACGTTCGGCCTCGACAAGACGTTCGAGATCACGCGCGTGTGGATCAAGCCGTACTGCTGCTGCGGCATCAACCACGCCTACATCGACGGCGCCCGCCARCTCTCGGCCCGGGCCGCGGACGTCGACTCGGTGCTGCTGGGCATTCAAACCGGCGGCGACGTGGTGATCGGCAACAAGAACGCCAACGCGTACGCACCGAAGATCATCGAGCACCTGCAGTACAGCCTGCCGTTCCAGTTCTCGCTGTCGTTGCTCGGCAAGGGCAACGGATTCTCGACCCACAACGCTTACATGGCCGGACGGCTCGACCTCGGCGCCGGCAGCGACGTCGCCGCCCTCGCCCAGAAGGTGAAGATCGAGGTGAAGCCCCAACTGGACACCGCCTACCCCGGCCGCTGGGTCGGCGACATCACCGTCACCTACACCGACGGCACCAGCGAGAGCCTGTTCGTCGACAACCCCACCGGCACCGCCGAGAACCCGATGTCGCAGGAGGACCTCGATGCGAAATTCCGCGACGTGACCTCGGCATCGCTGGGCCCCGAGCGCGGCGAGACCCTGCTGCAGGCCATCAAGGGCGGCGACCTCGACCAGCCCGCCTCCGACTTCGCAGCCCTGCTGAAGGTCTGATTCCCTCCGACCGCCGGCCCCAACCGGGCCGGCGGCCGATGACGAGAAAGAGAGCTGATGGACGCCCAGACCACAGCCCGGCCGATCCCCGTCGAGTTCACAGGATCCGGTGGGGTCCGTCTTGCCGGTGATCGGTGGGAGACCGACGATCGGTTGACCGATTCGACCGAGGGAACCGTTCTCCTCCGCCACGGCGGCGGCCAGACCAGGCACTCGTGGGATCGCACGGCGGCACGATTGGCCGAGAACAGATAGCGCGCAGTCACTTTCGACGCGCGCGGGCACGGCGACAGCGGATGGGCACMCGAGTACTCGGCCGAACTTTTCGCGGCCGACCTCGAAGCGGTACTCGCCGAACTCGGCGGCCGTGTCGTCGTCGTAGGAGCGTCGCTGGGCGGCCGGACGGGCATCGTCGTCGCGGGCGGACGCCCCCGTTCCGTCGCCGGGTTGGTGCGGGTCGACATCACGCATCGAACCGACCACACCGGCCAGCGGAGGGTCCGCGACTTCCTGGGCGCGGCGCCCGACGGGTTCGCCTCGCTCGACGACGCGTCCGCGGCCATCGACGCCTTCCGCGGCACGCCACCCCGTCGTCGCCGCAGCGACGGGTTACGAAAGAACCTGCGTCTCAAGGGCAACGGCCGCTGGTACTGGCACTGGGATCCAGCCTTCGTCGGCTACGCGGACAACCGCGGCAATTCCGACGAGCGGCGGCTCGCCGACCTGACCGCCCGGATCACGGTTCCCACCTTGATAGTTCACGGATCGAGGTCGGAGATCGTCTCGCGGGAGGCGGTCGACGAGATACTCGCCCTGGTGCCGAACTCCGAGGCCGTCGAGGTGGACGCGGGGCACATGATCGCYGGCGACGACAACGAGGCATTCGCCCTGCACCTCGAGGGCTTCCTCGATCGGGCTCTCCCGTCACGCTGAGCGGAGTCAGCCCGTCGTGCCGGCGACCATCACGGCGACCATTGTCACGGGCTTGTCCGTGCGGTTGCTCCACGCGTGCTTGATGCCCCGGTTGATCACCGTGTCACCCGGCCTGAGCAGGGTCTCACCCGTCTCGTAGATCGCATAGATCTCACCGTCGATGATCGTCGCGATATCGACGGTCTCGGTGGCGTGCAAACCGACGATCTCCTCGCTGTCCGCCTTGGCATCCTCGCCGTGCAGGTTTCCGATCGATGCCGCATAGACAGCCGGATCAATTTCGCTGTCGGGTGGAAATGTCGCCAGGCGGACGACGAGCCCACTGGCCGGCGGCGCGAGTTCCACCTCGGATTCGAGGGTGTCATCGTCGGTGAAGACGGCGGGGAGTGCATCGACCCTCCACACGTCGTTCACGGAGAAGGCAGGCAGTGCGACCCGAGTGCCGGTTGTCTCGTCCACGACGATCGTCGACTTGCCGTCGGCATCGACTCCGGCGATCACGCGCCGTGCGGTCTTCTTCAGGTGCTCACCACTCATCACTGTCCCTTTCCGCTCGAATGCGCCGCCCACGACATGACGGACGTCTCAGTTCGTACAGTATCATATATAATGTTGGCAATGTATGGACCGGCGCGCGTGCAGCGGAGTGTCCAGATAATTGGACACCTTCACCCCGGCTTCCCGGCCTACGTTCAGCGTGGCGAACCCGCCGAATCGAGGAACCACGGAGGTTGCATTGACGACTCGGAATCCATCGGCCGCCGAAAGAAAGTGGTCGACCTGGAAGATGCTGCGAGCGCGAATACCTACGACCGTCATGGCGATCGGCGTTGCCGCAGGCGTGTCCGTCGGTACGGTCATCTCTCCCTCGGCAGGCGCAGCCCTGGCTGATGATGCGGCGGGACCGAGTTACCTTCTGGTCGGTGGCACAGGTTCGTCGAACATCGGGGTGTTGCGCGAATCCGGCGGTCGGCTGACTCCCGTCGGGCAGCCCGTGCCCACCGATACCGGCACGCTGTCGATCGCGGTCACGCCGAATGGCCGATTCGCGTATGTCGCACATACTGTCTCGGGAACACTCCAGGGATTCCGCGTCGGCGACGACGGTGCACTCGAGCGCCTCGAGGACGCCCGCCTCGCCCCCGGCCGACCGATCGTGGGTGCAGTCGTGAGCCCGGACGGGAAGTGGCTCTTCGCCACCGTCGGCTCGATGACCAACGACGTGCAGACGTATGCCATCGCGCCGTCCGGCGCTCTGACACTCGTCGATTCGGTGACTATTCCCGGCGCGACGAGCGGCCTGTCCATTCCGGTGGTGTCTCCGGACGGTCGATTCCTGTTCGCCCCGAGCTTCATCGGGGCGACTATGGATTCCTTCGCGATCGGATCCGACGGCAGGTTGACACCGACCGGCTCGCAGGTGCCGACCGGTGATCGTCCGGCGTTGCCGTCGGTGACGCCCAACGGCAAGTTCCTGTTCATCACCAACGAGGGGACCAACGACGTCTCCGGCTACCGCATCGCGCCCGACGGTGCACTGACCCCGATCGGGCGCTTCCCGACGAAGGCGATTCCGCACGGTATGGCCATCACACCGGACGGCAGGTATCTCTACCTTCCCCAGACCGGCGGTCAGAGTGTGAACGGATTCGAGATCCGAGACGACGGCGCCCTGGTTCCCGTGCCCGGCGCGGATGCGCCCAGCGCACCGGGACACTTCCCCGGCCGTGTCGTGCTGAGCCCGGATGCCCAGCGGCTCTATGTCATCGACACGCTGACCACGACCGGCATCGAGAAGGTGTTCACCTACCGGGTGAAGCCGGACGGGGCACTCGAGGCCACGGGAGAACCGCCGGTCGATACGGGTGTGACGTTCTCCGACGGCGCCACCGGAGTGTTCGCATCCGTCGGACCTGCGTGAACTACCCACCCACCCCGCACTACCGAATGAAATGTGGAAAGGACATCGACAATGGGACTACTGGACGGCAAGGTCGTCTTCATCACCGGCGCCGCACGAGGGCAGGGTCGAGCACATGCGGTGACCGCTGCGAAGGAGGGAGCCGATGTCATCATCACCGACATCTGCTCACCCGTCGACGGGATTCGATACGCGCTGGCGAGCAAGGAAGATCTCGACAAGACACAGGCTCTCGTCGAGAAGGAAGGCCGACGGGCGGTCAGTGCAGTCGCCGACGTCCGTGATCAGGCCGCGCTCGACGCGGCAGTCTCTCTCGGGCTCGACGCATTCGGCCGGCTCGACGCGGTCATCGCCAACGCCGGACTGTGGGATCTCGGGCCCAAGTCCTGGGAAATCACCGAGCAGATGTGGACGACGGTCACCGATGTGGTGCTCGGCGGTACCTTCCGGACGATCAAGGCCACCGCGCCGCATCTCGTCGAGCAGCGTGGCGGTGCGATCGTATGTATTGCGTCGGTAGGCGGGCTGGAGGCAACGGCCGGATACACCCACTACATCACGGCCAAGCACGGCGTCCTCGGCCTGATGAAGAACACCGCTCTGGAGATCGCGGAGTACAACGTGCGGTGCAACGCGGTCTGCCCCGGCGCGGTGGACGCGAAGATCTGGGACAACCCGATGGGCCACCAACTGTTCGTCGCCCCCGGCGAGACAGCGAACCGCGATGTGGCGATAGCCGCCACGTACGGCTATGCGCCGCTGGCCGGCAGGCCCGCGCTTCCGCCGAACGCCACCAGTAATGCCGCATGCTGGCTGCTGTCCGACTACGCCGAGCACATCACCGGTGTCGCCCTGCCGGTCGACGCCGGCCACCTCCTGCTCCCCGGCGTGAATTTCGCGCCGCAAACCGAGGGACCGGAAGCCGATCGTTACCGCTCACCTGCCCAGTCGCCCGACGATCTGTGACAGCCTGACGACACCGGCCCCGACCGCTGCACGCGGCCGGGGCCGGTGTCTGAGCGTCCCCCTCGGCCGACCCTTGTTCGAAGCGCGCATATATTATATTGTGTTCTCGCTCACATGTGATGCGAGTCCGTTCTCATCGCGCCTGGCCGGAAGGTGGTGTCGGAGTGCTCAGTAGCTCAGCGCATTCCACGGTCGACGCTCGGCCGGAAATCGCGTCGTCGTGGATGCGTTCGCAATTGTCGGGTCTCGACTCCGATACGACGCCGAGGCTGGACAGGATCGACGTCTCCTCGGACGGGTGTCTCCGACGGGCCGCGGCGCCCGTTCTGGATCACATCTGCCGCGAGTTCGACGGTGCGCCACTGGTGTTCGTTCTCGCCGACCACGACGCCCGGATCCTGGATATCCGACACGCCAGTCCTGCCGTCCGCGACGCGGTCGCCTGGATGGGAATCGAGCCCGGAATCCGGCTGGCCGAGGATGAAGTGGGAACCAACGCGGTGGGCACTGTCCTGGAGGCCCGGCAACCGCTGCTCGTCCACGGCCCCGAACACTTCATGTCCGCCTTTCACGAGTTCAGCTGCTTCGGCCAGCCGATCATTCATCCAATAACGCGACGACTCGAAGGCGTTCTCGACGTCGGAGGCGGCGCAGGCGAGGATCACCGGTACTTCGCGCCGATCGCCCAGCGGTTGGTCGGGGAGATCGAGGACCGGCTGGCGCTGAGCACACCTGTCGCGCAACGAAATCTGCTGGCGGCCTTCCATTCTGCGGCACGGCGGAAGGAACGGCCGGTGATGGTGCTCGGCGAGGGGATGGTGCTCGCGACCCCGGCGGCCCTCGACCTCCTCGATCCCGCCGACCATGCGGCCGTCCGAGCCGGCGCCGACACCGCTCACACAACGGCCGTCACCAATCGCTTGACGCTCGAATCCGGTCGCGAAGTGGAGTTCACCTGCACTCCGGTCGATGGCGGGAACGGCGTCCTGGTGGATTTCGCTATGGCGAGAACGAGCCCGAAGCCGCAACCACGACCATCGGTCGAGGAGTGGCCGCTCCTCGTCGTCGGAGAAACCGGCACCGGCCGGACAACCGAGGCGGTGCGTGCGGCCGGACCGGGCGGGGCGATCGTCGACGCCGCGGACGTCGTGCACACGGGTGAGCAGGCCTGGGCGGTCGGACTCGGCCGGCAGCTCGAGCAGGATGGTGCCGTCGTGATCATCGAGAACGTCCACTTCCTCACCGATTCGATGGCCACACTGGTTGCCCGCCTCATCCGGGGCACGCGGCGACACGTCGTTCTGACCTCGACGAGTGCGAACGACGACGCGGGGATCCACCCCTCCCTGGTGGGGCTCTGCGCCGCGCGACGTGAACTCGCTCCGCTCCGTCGGCGCCGCCACGAGATTCCGGGGCTGGCCCGTCGGATGCTGGCGGAGGAGGCCGTGACGTCCGACCTGCGCCTCACCCCGGCGACACTGCAGGTCCTGGCGGCACATCCGTGGCCGGGCAACCTCGCCGAAATCCGGCGGGTGATCCACGCGCTGGCCCGGACCCGCTCGGCCGGAGACATCATTCCGACCGACCTTCCCGCACCGTACCGGGAAGTCGGCACACCCCTGTCGCCCATTCGACATGCCGAACGGGAAGTGATCGTCGCGGCGATCGAAGCTGCCGGCGGGAACAAACTCAAGGCCGCGCAGTCACTCGGGGTGAGCCGGTCGACTCTCTACAACCGGCTCCGGGTTCTCAAGATCGCCTGACCTCTCCGGTTCACATCCGGCCCAGCCGTGCCAGTCGCTCCTGGGTCGGCGAACCGTCCTCGGCGGAGTTCAGCACCAATTGCTGCTCGGGCGCGCCGGAGTAGCGGAAGATCTCCCAGTCGAGGGTCAGCTCACCGACGACCGGATGATTGAGCACCTTGACGCCGAAGTCCTGGCGCGCCACGTTTCGCGCCGCCCACCATTGTCCGAACTGACGATCGGCGATCGTGAGTTCGCCGACGAGCGCGGACAGGGCCGGATCGGCCGGGTTGATGGCCGCCTCGCGGCGCAGGATCGCCACACAGGACCGCGCGACCGCCGTCCAGTCGTCGAACAGCTCCCGCATCCGAGGGTCGGTGAAGATGAGCCGCACATAGTTCAGCTCGTGCGGAGCCATCGCATCGAAATCGGCATATACCTTGGTGGCCAAGGGATTCCACGCCAAGATATCGGTCCGAGGACCCAGCACGATGGCCGGGGTGTCGGTGAGCTGGTCCAATAGCCGTCGCACCTGCGGGCGTACCCTGCTGCCACCGGTGCGTGACTGCGCCGCCGGACGGGGCGTGGACCGGTGGGTGGCGTGATCGGCCAGACTGTCGAGGTACTCGGATTGATCCGAGTCGAGTTGCAGCGCTCGCACCAGCGCGGCGAGCACCTGCTCGGACGGGACGAGCCGGCCCTGCTCGATCCGGGTGTAGTAGTCGGTGCTGATCGCGGCGAGCTGCGCCACCTCCTCGCGCCGCAGCCCGCTCACCCGGCGGCGCTGGTCGAGGTCGGGTAGGCCGACGTCGGACGGTGACAGCTCGCTGCGGCGGGTTTTGAGGAACGCGCCGAGCTCACGTAGGTGTGGTGCCTGGTGTATCGGACTGGGCATACAGCCAGGGTAGGTCGGGGGCGCCAGATTATCCTGGGAAGGATTGTTCCCAGGATAAATGTCGCCCTTCCCCGGTTTCCCCGGAGCTCCGAGACTAGGTATCGAGCGATTCGGAATGCGGATCGGAATTCTCGAAACACCACGGAGGCACCATGACCACCAAGACCGATGTTCGGTTCAACAGCAGCGGCTTTCAGCTCGCCGGCCACCTCTACACCCCGGCCGAGGCCGCCGGGCGGCTGCCCGCGATCGTCGTCGGGCATCCCATGACCGGTGTCAAGGAGCAGACTGCGGCACTGTACGCGCAGCGCCTCGCCGATCAGGGTTTCATCACCCTGGCGTTCGATGCCGCGTACCAGGGTGAGAGCGAGGGCGAACCGCGCGGACTGGAGGATCCGTTCCAGCGCGCGGAGGACTTCCGGAACGCGGTGACCTACGTGAGCACCCGCGACGACGTGGACCCGGAGCGGATCGGTGTCCTCGGCATCTGCGCCTCGGGCGGCTACGTGCCGTTCGCCGCACAGACCGACCACCGGATGAAGGCCGTCGCCACCGTCAGCGGCGCGGACGCCACCTGCTTCTTCCGGGTGCCGGACCCCGAGGCCTTCGCGAAGCTGGTGGATCAGGCGGGCGCCGCGCGGACCGCGGAGGCGAAGGGCGAGGACATCCCCATGGTTCCGGTGCTGCCGGACTCGGTGGACGCGTCGACGCCGAAGGCCGTCGCGGAATTCTTCGACTACTACAAGACTCCGCGCGCACAGCACCCGCGATCGATCGGGAAGTTCGCGCTGCGCAGCGTCGACCATCTCGACCAGTTCGACGCCTACGCCGGTGTCGCGAAGATCGCGCCCAGGCCGCTGCTGATGATCGCGGGAACCGAGGCCGAGACCAAGGGCTTCAGTGAGGGCGCGGTGGCGGCCGGCGGCGAGACCGCCGAGCTGTTCGAGATCGACGGCGCCACCCACGTCGACCTGTACGACGTCGACCAGTACGTCTCGCAGGCAGCGGACAAGCTCACCGAGTTCTTCACGAAGAACCTGGCCGGATAGCCGGATCGGCTGCCGGTCGGTGTGACCGTGCCCCGGCCCCCGACCGGGGCACGGTCACGTCAATAGTCCTTTGGTCGTATCGGAATACGACCGGTGACGGATTCCCAGACGCCGCGTCGGCAGCCACACTGAACGCAAAGTATGGCCACCGTCACATTTATCCGACCGCGTGATCCGCAAGCGGATCCTGCCGATCCAGAAGGCCGCAGATGACACTCATCAGGGAACGCACCTCCGTCTCACCGGTGGTGCGCGCATGAAGACGCGAGGGGCAGTCCTGCTCGAGGTCCCGGGACGATACGAGATCGTCGAACTGGACCTCGACGAACTGCGCCAGAACGAGATTCGCGTCCGGATGGTCGCCGCCGGCCTCTGCCATTCGGACGACCACTTCGCCACCGGCGACCAGACGCCCGGGATCCTTCCCATCGCCGGCGGTCACGAAGGTGCAGGCATCGTCGAGGCCGTCGGCCCCCACACGCCCGGCTACGAGGTCGGCGACCACGTCGTCTTCTCCTTCCTGCCGATATGCGGCCGATGCAAGTGGTGCGCCCGGGGGCTGCAGAATCTCTGCGATCTGGGTGCTCTTCTGACCACGGGCTGCCGTTTCGACGATCCCGGTTCGTACCGGCTCTCTCGGGGCGGCAGGCCGGTGGGTCAGCTCGCCGGACTCGGCACGTTCTGCGAACGCATCATCGTCTCGACCGCATCGGCGGTGAAGATCGACAAGGCAGTCCCCCTCGAGGTTGCGTGCCTCACCGGGTGCGGCGTCGGAACGGGCTGGGGCGCCGCGGTCAACTCGGCCGATGTGCGCGTCGGCGACGTCGTCATCGTGGTCGGGGTCGGCGGCATCGGAATCAACGCCGTCCAGGGTGCGGCCCACGCCGGTGCCAGTGCCGTCATCGCGGTCGATCCCGTTGCGTTCAAACGAGACACCGCACTGAAGTTCGGTGCCACGCACGCGGTCGCGACGATCGAGGAAGCGAACGCGATCACAGCCCCGCTGACCAACGGCCAGGGCGCCGACTCGGCGATCGTCACCGTGGGAGTGATCACCGGGAAGATTGTCGGCGAGGCACTCGCTGCGGTCCGCAAGGGCGGCACGTGTGTTCCGGTCGGAATCGGCGACACCTTCACCAAGGACGGGGACATCAATCTGCACGACCTCACGCTGAGCCAGAAACGGCTGCAGGGTTCGCTCTTCGGTGCGAGTCGGCCGACGTCCGACATTCCCGCGCAACTCGAGCTCTACCGGCAGGGGAATCTGCTGCTCGACGAACTCGTGACGAACCGGTACACCCTCGACGAGATCAATCAGGGATACGAGGACATGAAGGCGGGAAGGAACATCCGGGGGATCGTCGTCTTCGATCACGAATGACCGCCTCACGACACTCGACAGCACGCCGATTCCAGGAGTCCTCATGACATGCGACCACGACCACCATTTCATCAACGGACGCCGGGAGCGCACCCACTCGGCGGACCGCATCTCGGTGATCAATCCGGCCACCGAGGAGCAGTTCGCGTCCATCGCCGACGGCGACGCGTCCGACGTCGACGCCGCGGTGACCGCGGCTGCGGAGGCCGGCGAGAAGTGGGCAGCGCGCACACCGGCCGAGCGTGCCGGTTACCTGCGCGGTCTGGCCGATGCCTTCGAAGCGCGCAGCGACGAGATGTCGGCGCTGGTCACGCGTCAGAACGGAACACCGATCAGCATCTCCCGCGCCATGCAGAGCCAGGTTCCGGTCGCCTACCGGTACTTCGCGTCGTTGGCCGACGATCTCGAGACCGAGAAGCTGGTCGAGACCGCGAGTGGTGACGCGGTGCTGCGCCGTGAGCCCGTCGGCGTGGTGGGCGCCATCACGCCGTGGAACGGACCGCAACCGTTGATCGCCTGGAAGCTGGGGCCGGCGTTGGCCGCCGGCTGTACCGCCGTGATCAAGCCCGCACCGGAGACCTCTCTGGATGCGCTCGTCTTCGCCGAGATCCTCGATGCCGCAGGAATTCCGGATGGCGTGGTCAACATCGTCACCGGCGGCCGGGAAACCGGTGCTGCCCTCGTCTCACACCCGGGCGTGCACAAGGTCGCATTCACCGGCTCGACGGTCGCGGGCAAGGCGATCGCGGCCGAATGCGGCAGGCAACTCAAGCACGTCACGCTCGAGCTCGGCGGCAAGTCGGCGGGAATTCTGCTCGACGACGTCGACCTGGACGCGTTCACACCCCTGGTGATGTCCGCGTGCGCGCCGAACACCGGCCAGACGTGCCGAGCGTTGACCAGAGTGCTGGCGCCCTCGTCGCGGTACGACGAGATCGTCGAGATGCTCGGCGCGACACTGAGCGCCATACCGCAGGGTGATCCGACCGACCCGGCCAACTTCTTCGGACCGCTCGTGAACGCGACGCAACGCGACCGAGTCGAGTCGTACATCGAACTCGGCCGCACCGAAGGCGCCGAGGTCGTCATCGGCGGCGGGCGCCCCGAGAAGCTCGATCGCGGTTACTACGTGGAGCCGACGATCTTCCGTAATGTCACAAACGACATGCGCATTGCTCGCGAGGAGATCTTCGGGCCGGTGCTCGTCGTGATGCCGTACGACACGATCGACGAGGCGATCGCCATCGCAAACGACTCCGACTACGGATTGGGCGGCGGAGTGTTCTCACCCGATCGCRATCGGGCAACCGAGGTTGCCCGCCGCATCGTGACCGGCAGCGTCGGGGTGAACACGTCGACCCTCCCGATCGAGACGCCGTTCGGAGGTCTGAAGAACAGCGGTATCGGACGCGAACTGGGCCCCCAGAGCCTGGATGCCTATCTGGAATACAAGACCATCTTCCGCGGCAGGTGACGCCGAGGCGGTGATCGAACGTCATCGCCTCAGCCAATAGGCCACGGCTTCAGCACGATTCGATGCATCGAGCTTACGCAGGATGTGGGTGATATGGGTCTTGACGGTCCCCTCGGAGATCGACAGTTTTCGTGCAATCGATCGATTGGCGTCGCCTGCCGCCATGAGCTCGATGACATCCACCTCGCGGGTCGACAGCACGGGATGGCGTAGATCGCTCATCGTGATCTGCGGTGGGGCAGCGATCTTCACGTCACTCACCAACCGGGCCATCCCTTCGCTGAGCGAGGTCAGTCCCTCCAGAACCGAGACTCGCGCCAACGTGTGACTCAACCCCTCGGCATAAAGGTTGAGCACCGCGCGGTCGGTGGTATCGACGTCGCGAGCCGGATAGTGGCTGTCGGCGTGGACGAGCCCGATGACCTTGCCGTGCGAACGCAACGGAGCCACGATGTACGACGTGCATCCGGACATCGAGACCAGTTGCCGATTCACCCGCGGATTGTTCTGAACGTCGAACACCAACCCGGAGCGAGCTCGATCGACCACGTCCGACTCGATGATGGAGCCGTCGAGCTTCGGTGGATCCTGGCGGCCGGCCGCAACCATGTCCCGGGCAAGTCGGGGGTCCCGCTCGATGAACATCGAATGCAGGTTCCATGTCGCATCACCGATGGTGGAGACGAGCGCGCGATCGAACCCGATGGTGCACGCCTCGGCCGCGGCCTGTGACAGAAGCTCGTTCGCGGTCGTCGCGACCTGCAAGCGGCCGAGTGCCCGGYGAATCCGCCGCATGGTCTCGACACCMTCGGCGACGCGGGCGTCCTCGACCCGCGACTCCAGGTCGCGGACACGGCCGAGGAGGCCGGTCAGCTCGGCGAGACGAGGCGGCGTGGGGCCCGCCGCGGGCTGGTTCATCTCAGCTATCACGCAGTCCCACACATGCGCCAGGAGCCGCTTCGCTGACGACACGCGCGAGCACTCGGCGACGGAGATGCTGCAGTCCAGGACGTCGCCGGCAGCGATACCCAGCTCGCGAATCTGCGCGGTGACGTCTGCGTCGAGCTCCACATCACTGCGTCGTGTATCTGGGGAAGTCATACTCATGGCACCACTCCAAGACGGGGTGTCTACATCATATACAAATATGATGCGTGACACACGTCCTCAGGACGGCCGAATGCCGGGCGCGCAGTCCACGCCCCCGGCAGACGGTCGCCGATCAGGCGACTGTCCGTCGGGGTACTGCGATTTCAGGGCTGGATACCCATCTCCGGGCCGATGTACTCCCGGACTCGAACAGCCTTACCGTCACGCGCCTCGACGATCTGCACGAGGTGCAACTTGACCTCCTGGCCGCCCATCTCCAGTTCGACGGACGCCTCGTTGAAAAAGCCGTTTTCGGTGAACGTGATGCCCTCGGGGCGGAAGTCCGGCACGGGCCCGCCCCCGGCGCGTTCGTACACGGCGGCGACGGCCTCGGACACCGAGACCCACTTGTCGTCGGCGCTGTGCCACACGGGGCAGTCCTCGACGCAGATCTCGAGGAACAGGTCGATGTTCGCCAACGCTTTGACCCAGTTCTCCGAAAGTTCGATGGTTGCCTGGTCTGGGGTGCTGCTCATCTGTGGTCGGACCTTCCTGTCGGATTTACTGCAGGTGATCTGCGTCACCCATGCTGCCCGCGCGTGAACCGATCGAGTGTCCAGATATCTGGACACTGCTCGAAAGATGGGGATCGTCCATAAGTCGTAGTGAGAATCCGACCGCAGGCAGATGCACGCGCACTATGCCATTCGCCACACTGGCTCGACGCATATGACGCAGATCACCAACTCGATATGTCCACCTCCGCCTCGTTGCGGTCGACACCCATATCCGAACCGACACAGGAGTCCCATGACTACGGCAACAGTGGCGGCCGAGCCGAGCCGAGTAACGCTCCGCGGCCGCCTGGGCGGCTTCGACCAGGCGTACCTGGTCCTCGGCATCACCGTGCTAATGGCACTGGTCGGCGGCGCGACGACGACGAACTTCCTCACCACCGGAAACCTCACCAGCATCCTCAGTCTGTCCGCAGCGTTCGGCATCCTCGCCGTCGGCGAGGCGATCGTGATCCTGGGCAAGGGTCTGGACCTGTCCGTTGCGRGAATCGGCCTCGGCTGCGCGCAGGCCACGTTGGCACTGATGAGCACGGGTATGCCCGAGTGGCAGGCAATCGGCCTGATGGTCGCCCTGGCCGTCGTCGTCGGCCTCGCCAACGGAGTGATCATCGCCTTCCTCAACGTGCCCGCACTGTTCGTGACGCTCGCGACCGGCATGCTGGTGATCGGTGGCATCGACATCCTCGTCCTCACCCAGAACGTCTACAGCGTTCCCGGTTCGTCGCTACTCGCAGCGATCGCCAACGGTTCCGTGCTCGGGGTCCCGCGTCCCGTGATCATCGCGGGGTCAGTCTTCCTCATTGCCTGGCTGTTCATTTCGTACACGTCCCCGGGACGCCTGATCCGCGCGATGGGAGACAACTTCGACACCGCGCGAGCGTCGGGCGCCCCGGTCCGGCCGCTGCAGATCCTCACCTACGCGATCTCGGCACTGCTCGCCGCCGTGGCCGGCTACGTCGCGGTGTCCATCCAGGGAAGCGTGCAGACGACCATCACGTCATTCGACCCGATCCTGTTCACCGCCCTCACGGTGGTGGTGATCGGCGGTGTGTCGCTGTCCGGCGGCCGGGGAACCATCCTCGGTGTCCTCGCCGGTGCGATATTCGTCGGAATCCTCAACAACCTGTTGGTACTTCACGGGCTGAGCACCGCCGTCCAGGACCTCATCCGGGGAGCGGTACTCATCTCGGCGATCGCGTTCGACGCATGGCTGCACCCGCGGAACGAGGAGACCGAGAAATCCGGCGAACTGTGACACCCGATCGGAAATACATCACTCACACAGGCTCTTCCGGCCAGCAGAAGGAATCGAGAACCATGAAGACGATGAAGAAGATCGCCGCGTGCATCATGGCGGTGGCGGCCACAGTCGCCGTCGCGGGGTGCACGGTCAACAGCGGTACTGCCGCGACCCGATCCGAGGGAGGCGAAAAGGCGTTCGGTACCAACGTCGAACTGCTCCCGGCGCGACAGACGGCACTCGACGCGATGCAGGGCAAGAAGATCGCATTCGTGCCGATCCTCTACAAGGGCTACCAGTTGACCGAGAACTGGGGCACGACGATGCAGCGAACGTTCGACAACCTGGGAGCGGACTTCACGGTCTACGACTCGAACTTCAGTAGCGACCGAATGCTCAGCACCATCAACGATCTGATCGCGCGCAAGGCGGCCGACGTGCTGATCCTCCAGAACCAGGATCAGGGCCTACTCGACAGCGTCATCGACCAGGCGGCGAAGGCCGGCATCTACACGGTGGTGCTCAACATGATGTCCAACCGGCTCGGAGACGCCTTCGTCGGAGTCGACGTCTACGGTGCCGCGCAGTCGATCGCGGGCCGTGCCGTCGAAGACTGCGACAAGCGCAACGCCCCCAAAACCATCTCGATCATCGACGGTCCCGGCAACGACCCGGCGTCGATCCTCTGGAATCAGGGCATCAAGGACGCGGTGGAGCCGCTGGGCTACAAGGTTCTCGTCAACCACTCGCAGTTCCAGAATGCGCAGGCTCAAGCGGCCGCCGAGTCGGTGATCCAACAGCAGCAGGGTGAGCTGTGCGGCTTCATGGTGACGTTCGACCTCAATTCGATCACCGTCGGGCAGACGGTCAAGGCCGCGGAGTCACGGGGACAGGTGCAGCCCGGATCGATCGGCGTCTACACCCTCGACGCGGACAGCAACTGGTGCGATGCGCTGAGGCAGGGACTGGTGACCGCGTCGGCGGCCTACGACGTCCAGGGCATCGGCGCCGCCGGCGCCGCGGCGGCCCAGAACTTGATCTTCGACGGCGCACAGCCCGGTGCCGGCAACTCGGTCGCCTACGTCTCGAGCACAGTGGTCGACAGAAGCAACGTCGACCAGACCACGATCGCCTGCTACACGAGCCGGTAGGGACCGATACCTGATGACAACATCGACTACTTTGCGCCGCAGCGGCTTCGGTCCACTTCGCCGCGGCATCGATGCCTTCCCCCTGACCGGAGGTCGGCCGGCCGAACGTATCCCGCGGTTCCGCACCATCTCCGACCTGTTCGAGAAGCGGTGGATGGAGGGTGCCGTCCCACTCGTGCTGGCACTCGCACTGTGCGTGTATGTCCTGGCGACGACCAACGTCGGCGCGGCCAACGCACCGCTGATACTCGACGAGGTAGCCGAGTGGGGCCTGCTCGCAGTCGGCCTGACGGTCGTCCTCGTCGGCGGCGGCATCGACCTGTCGATCGGATCGATGGTGGGCGTCTGCGCGCTCGGCGCGATGGTCGCCGACCGGGTCTGGATGTGGCCGACCGCGGTCGTCGTCCCGGCGGGGATAGTGCTCGGGGCGTTACTCGGGTCGGTCAACGGGTACCTCATCGCCCATCGGCGGATGCGCCCGTTCATCACCACCCTCGTCACACTCATCGCGTTCGGCGGGGCGGCAGCCGCACTGCAGAACGCGTACAGCACCCAGATCGGCATCGGCAAGCAGTCTCTCGTATGGGACTTCTTCAGCAACGGCACGATCATCGGGATCCCCACCGAGTGGTTCGTCTTCGCGGTGGCGCTGATCGTCGTGCACCTGGCACTGACGCGCTCACGTTGGGGCTGGTGGGTGACGGCGACCGGATCCGACCGGCGCTCGGCGCGTCGTAACGGCATTCCGGTTACCGCCGTGACCTTCTGGACGTATGTGCTGTCCGGCGCGTTGGCCGGCACAGCTGCGATCCTGACGTCGGCACGGCTCAGTCGTACCGATCCCAATATCGGACGGGGTTGGGAGATCATCGTGCTGACCGCGGTCGTCCTCGGTGGGGTGAGCCTGAAGGGCGGGCGTGGTTCGGTGCTCCGCGCGACGGTCGGCGTCGTCGTGGTTGCCATCATCCAGCAGGCCACCGTCGCCGACGGCGCGCAGGGGTCCTACTACACTGTCATTCTCGCGGCCGTGCTGCTGATGTTCACGATCCTCGATCTGCAGTGGGGGAAGTACCGGCAGCGGGCGGTCGAGAAGCTGAAGATCGATCCGGCCCGCCTGTCCCTCGGCCCGCTGGTCGACGTCACCGAACCGGGCACCGTGTGGTCGCTGAACCGGCGGCTCACCGATGCGCCGCCGGTCGGCCTCGGCAAGATCCGGGGAGCGGAGGACTGTGCGGTCGACTCGGACGGCAACGTGTACTGCGGGGACCAGCGCGGCTGGGTGTGGCGGTTCCGCGGCATCGACGACACCGAGGGCGAGATCTTCTCCCGCACCGGCGGATTCCCGTGCGGACACGTCTGGGATGCGGAGGGTCGCCTCGTCGTCGCGGTGGGTGGCATGGGTATCTACCGCATCGGGAGCGACGGCGAACCGGAACTCGTCGCCAACAAGGTCACGCGCAGTCCCCTGTCACTCATCGACGATTCGGGCCTGCGAGCCATCGACGATCTCGACATCGCTCCCGACGGCTCGATCTACGCCTCCGACTTCTCCACACGGACCAACACAGCCGACTTCCTGCTCGAGCTCGTCGAGTTCCGGCCCAACGGCCGGGTCATCCGAGTCACTCCCGACGGCAAGACCGAGGTGGTCGTGTCCAACTACGTCTTCCCCAACGGCATCTGCACCGCACACGACGGCGAGTCGATCCTCATCGCGAGCACCGGCTTGTGTCGCATCGATCGGCTGTGGATCTCCGGGCCGAAGACGGGGCAGCTCGAACCGGTACTGGAGAACCTGCCCGGCTACCCGGACAACATCAACAGGTCGTCTGATGGCAACTACTGGATGCCGTTGTGCGCCATGCGCACCCAGATGTCCGATCTACTCGGGAAGTACCCCGCGGTCCGCCGCAGGATGACCCGCGAGGTGTCCGTGGACAACTGGGTGGTGCCACAGCTCAACGTCTCGTGCGTGATCAAGTTCAGTGACCGCGGCGAGATCCTGTCGGTGCTCTGGGACGAGTCGATGGAGAACTATCCGATGGTCACCGCGGCGAAGGAACGCGACGGTGCGCTGTACCTGTGCGGCGTCAGCAACAACCGTATCGGCCGGCTGGTACTCGACCCGAGTGAAGTCGGCACCATCGATCCCTCGGCGGTGCCGGGGACCGCTCGCACGCGCACTCCCGAGGAGGTCACCCGATGAGTTCGACCCTGAGCACCCTCAGAGAATGGATCAACCCGAATCGGGGCAGGCACCGCACCGTGCCGCCGATGGACACCGGGCTGCGCCCCAATCTCCGGTTGGACGAGGCAACGGAACTCTTGCCTCCCGGGCGGTACGAGCCCGACGACGTGGTAATCACCCGGTCCGGCGCTGCGGCTTTCAGCAGTGGCAACGTCGTGTTCGACTACCACGACGGTGAGGTTGTTCTCCGCGCCGAGTTCTCCGGCAGGGTCGCGGCCCTCGCGGCCGTCGGCGACGAGGTCGTCGCTGCGGTCGAGGGTCGCGGGCTCTGTGCGATCTCACCGTCCGGTGCGGTCGCGGAGATCTGCACGGACCCGTCGGTCACCTCGTGCGTGACCGCGCTGACGGGGACTCCCGACGCCGCCCTGCTCGTGGCCGTCGGCTCGACCACCGGGCAGTCCGCGGAGTGGGCACGGGCCCTGGTCACCGGCGACCGGTCCGGACAGATCGTGCGGGTGGACGGGGCCCGGGCACGGGTGGTTGCCGAAGGCCTGGCATGGCCGTCGGGGATCGGTATGGCCTCCGACCGCGACGTGCTCGTGTCGATCAGCCTGGAGCACCGCGTCGAACTGCGCGAACTCACGGCACTCGGCGACCGGGGGCGCACGATGACGGCGAACCTTCCGATCTACCCCGGTCGGGTGAGCGCCGACGACGGCGGCTACTGGTTCGCCGCGCCGTATGTACGCAACCGGGTCACGGAGATGCTGCTCGACGAACCCGAGGTGCTTGCCGAGATGATCGGCACGATCAGCCGCGACGAATGGTTCGTCCCGCGCCTGCACAGCGAGGACCCCTTCACGGAGACGATGCAGATGGGACAGCTGCGGGTGCTCGGGGTCGTGAAGAGCTGGGCGCCCGCCCGCTCCTGCGGGCTCGTGTTCCGCATGGACCGCACGGGCAGAGTCGTCGAGAGCGCCCATGCCCGCGTCGACAGCAACCGTCACGGCGTCACCGGTGTCGCCGTCCGGGACGGACAGGTGATCGCCGCGGCGTGCGGGTACGGGAATCTGCTGAACCTACAAGAGCACAACAGATGAGGATGGCAACGATGCCAAAGGTAGCGAGTGGCTCATCCGCCGCGCCGGTGATCCGGTTGACGAACGTCGGCAAGAGCTACAACGGAACCCACGCGCTCGCCGGAGTCGACTTCGATGTCCGCCCGGGCGAGGTCCACGCCGTACTGGGTGAGAACGGTGCCGGGAAGTCGACGATGGTGAAGATCATCTCGGGCGCGGTCGCGCACGACACCGGCACTCTCGAGATCTCCGGACGGGAGCGAACGTTCGCGACACCGCGCGAATCGGTGGAAGCCGGTGTGGCGATGGTCTACCAAGAAGGGTCCCTCGTCGAGTCGATGACGGTCGCGCAGAATCTATTCATGGGCGACGAGAAAGTGTTCAACAACCTCGGTCACCTCAATGTCATTGCCCGAGAACTACTCGAATCGCACAACTTCCACATCCGCCCCGACGTGGCGGCCGGTTCACTCGGTGTGGGCCAGAAGCAGATGGTGGAGATTGCCCGCGCGGTCCATCGGAATGCGGACCTGGTGATCCTCGACGAACCGACCGCATCGGTGACACCCGAAGAACGGTTGCAGTTGTTCATGTCGATGCGGAGTCTCGCGCGGCGCGGGATCGGCGTCATCTTCATCACCCACATGCTCGACGAGGCGTTCGAGCAGGCGGATCGCATCACCGTCCTGCGCGACGGCGTGGTCCAGGGGACCCTGGCGAAGCCGGAGTTCACCCACGACCGGGTAGTCAAGATGATGGTGGGCCGCACCGTCGAAATGGGACGCGTGCTGCCGGGCCGCACACCGGAACCGACGCCGACGCTGCAGGTCGAGGACCTGACACTGCTGCCCGCTGTGCGTAACATGGCGTTCTCCGCCTACGCGGGTGAGATCGTCGGCCTCTACGGGCTGGTCGGTGCGGGGCGCAGCGAGGTCGCGATGATCATCAGCGGCATCACGAAGCGTCGTCGCCTCCGCGGTGGCACGGTGCAGCTCAACGGAAAACCGGTCCGCTTCCGAACACCGCGGCACGCGCGGCGGGCCGGCATCGTCTACATCACCGAGGACCGCAAGGCGTCCGGCTTCTTCAGCCATCTGACGATCGCGGACAACATCTATCTCGGCCACCTGTGCAGCGCACTCCGCCTGCCGTTCCTGTTCCGCCCCCGTGTCCGGAAGACGGTGGCGCAGCGGTTCGTCGACCAGTTCGAGGTTCGCACCCTCGCACCCGACAAGGCCACCCTCGAGGAGCTGAGCGGCGGAAATCAGCAGAAGGTCGTACTCGCCAAGGGACTGACCCGCAAGCCGCTGGTCGCGATCATCGACGAGCCGACCCGCGGTGTGGATCTGGGCACGATTCCGGAGCTTCACGCGATGATTCGCGCTCTCGCCGACGACGGAGTCGCGGTGGTGGTCATCTCGTCCTACCTGCCCGAGATCCAGGCGCTGTCCGATCGGGTCCTGGTAGCACGCGCGGGCAGCATCGCAGCCGAGTTCTCGCCGGAGGAAGCCGACGAGGAGAGCCTCATGTTCGCGGCGGTCCACTGACGCGCGGCGTCACGGCCTCCGTCACGACACCCGTTCGATGAGATTCACCTTGACGTGGTCCGGTCGCGCGAGGGTGCGCTCGGGCACGAGCTCGACCGCCGCCTTGACGCCCAGCGCCGACCGGACCCGCTGCTCGATCGACGACCGCAGGTCGTCCTGCTGCTCGGTACCGAGTCCGTCGGAATACTCCACGACCAGCATGAGCGGCTTCTGGGTCGAATGCCCCTCGAAGTCGACGCGGATCCGCATCTCGCCGGTGGTGGCCGGCGTCAGCTCCGACACCAATTGCTTGACCGCGGACGGAAAGAGGTTGATGCCGCGCACGATCAGCATGTCGTCGGTCCGGCCGACGCACCGCACCTTGTACCCGGTGCGGCCGCATGCGCAGTCGGTGCCGGTGACGACCACGTGGTCGCGGGTGCGGAACCGCAGCAGCGGCGACGCCTGCCTGCGGAGCGCCGTGTACACCAACTCACCCTGCGCGCCGGGCACGGGCGCGACGATCTCGTCGGTCTCCGGATCGATCAGCTCGGCCACCATCAGGTCCGGGGAGAGGAAGTGCATTCCGTCGCCGGCCTCGCACTCGCCCCAGTAGATGCAGGCGATATCGGTGCCGCCCAGCATCTCCCGTGATGTGGCACCCCACAACGACTCGAGCTTGCAGCGCACGGCGGGCAGGCCGCCACCGGGTTCGCCGCCCACACTGATCGCGCGCACACCCAGATCGCGGGCCCGCAGGCCGAGGATCGCCGGCGCCTGCTCGGCCAGATACGCCAGAAAGTTCGGCGTGCCGATCAGCGCACCGGGCCGCTGGTCCGCCTGCACCCGCAGGAGTCGCTCCGCGCCCGCCTCCGCGCCGATCGGAATGTCGACGATGCCCATGTACTGCGCCATCTGCACGACGGGGATCCCGCCGACGAAGCCCTTGCTCATACCGAACCCGTGAAGCAACCGGTCACCGGGACGAAAACCGTTGGCGTACAGTGCCCGCGCTCCGAGCTCGGACCAGACGTCGATGTCGCGCCGCGTCAACCCGACGTAGGATGGGCTGCCGGTAGTGCCCGACGACGCCTGGATCTGCACGATGTCGGCGGCCTCCGCCGCGACGTGGTTGCCCAGCGGCGGCGTGGCCGCCAGGCTGTCCCGCAGTTCCTGCTTCTCGGTGAACGGCAGCCCCGCGAGGTCCTCCACCGTCCGCACACGGGTGACGTCGACGGAATGCTCGGCGAACTTCGCCTTGTAGAAGTCGCTGCGGGCGGCCAGATAGTCGAGTTGCTCGCGCAGCCGACGGTTCTGCAGATCCGCAGCGTCGCCGGGAGTGAGCGATTCGACCGCGCTCCAGTGCCGTGACGAATGAGGAACAGCCATGGTGCGATCCCTCTTCCTACTCGAATTCGGCCCTGATGGCGTCGGTGTGCGCGCCGAGGGCGGGCACCGCGCCGCTGCGCACCGGCCACCCGTCGGCCACCGCGGGCGGCAGCAGCGCAGGCACCGGGCCGGACGGGGTACCCACCTCGCGCCACCGTCCGCGCTCGACGAGCTGCGGGTGCTCGGCCAGGTCGCGCACGCTGTTGAGCCGGGCGTTGCCGATCCCCGCGGCGTCCGCCGTCTTCTGGATCTCCGCAAGCGTGTGCTCGGCGCACCACGCCCCCACGACCGCGTCCAGCTCGTCACGCGCCTCGACGCGAGTGTCGTTGTGCGCGTATCGGGGTTCGTCGGCGAGTTCCGGCCGGCCGATCATCTCGGCGAGGCGTCCCCACTCGCGGTCGTTTGTGGTCCCGAGCACCGCGGTCTGCCCGTCGGAGGTGGGGTACGCGCCGTAGGGCGCGATCATCGGTGAGCCCATACCGACGGGCACCGGCTCGGTGCCGGCGTGGATCACCTGATTGAGGGCGAACCCCATCATCTCGGCTACGGTGTCGAGCATGGCGATCGGGATGACCGCTCCCCTGCCGGTCCGCTCCCGGTCGTAGAGCGCGGCGAGCACGGCGGAGTACGCGTACAGCGCCGTGCCGACGTCGGCCACCGGGATGCCCGGCTTGGCCGGCTGCCCCTGTGCGCCGGTGATGCTGCAGGAGCCGCCCTCCGCCTGGATGAGCAGGTCGTAGGCCCGCTTGTGGTCGAGGGGGCCACCCTTGCCGTAGCCGGAGATGTCCACGACGATCAGCCGCGGGTAGTCACGCGAGAGGTCCCGGGTACCGATTCCCAACCGGTCGAGCGCGCCGGGCGCGAGGTTGCTGACCACGACGTCGGCGGTGGCGAGAATGTTCAGGAAGGTGCCCAGGTCGGTTGCGGACTTGAGGTCCAGCGCCGCCGACTCCTTGCCGTGGTTCAGCCACGTGAAGTGCGCCGACATCCCGCCGACGACGGAGTCGTAGGCGCGCGTCGAGTCGCCGAAGCCAGGGGCCTCCACCTTGATCACCCGGGCCCCGAGGTCCGCGAGGTGGCGCGTGCACAGCGGCGCCGAGATCGCCTGCTCCAGCCCGACCACGGTGATGCCGGCCAGCGGACCCTGCGTTCGTTGTTCGGTTGCGGTCACGTGAACTTCGGCTCCCTCTTCTCGCGGAACGAGGACACGCCCTCGACCACGTCCGGACCACCGAAACCGAAGAACTCCAAGCCCAGCGAGGCGTCGAAGATCGGCATGGCCTGTCGGTACCAGCCGTTGAGCGCCATCTTGGTGCCCTGGATCCCGGTCCGGGAGCCGGCGGCCAGCTTCCGCGCGATCTCCATCGCCCGGTCCTGCACCTGGTCGTCGTCGACGCACAGCGACACCATGCCGATCCGCTCCGCCTCCTCGCCGGTGAGCACCTCGTTGGTGAGCAGGTGGTACTTGGCCTTCGCCATGCTCGTCAGCAGCGGCCAGCAAATGGCCGCGTGATCCCCGGCGGCGACACCCAGCCGGACGTGGCCGTCGACGATCTTCGCGCGGCGGCCCGCCACCGAGATGTCGGCGAGCAGCGCGGCCACGAGGCCGGCACCGGCGGCCGGTCCGTTGATTGCGGAGACGATCGGCTGCGGGACCTCGATGATGTTGCGCACCAGGTCGCGTGCCTCACGCATCACCCGGGTCCGCGACGAGTAGTCGCCGATCATGGCCTCGACGAGATCGAAGCTGCCTCCCGCCGAGAACGCCCGGTCGCCGGCGCCGCGGATGACCACGACGCGCACCGACTGGTCGAGACCGATCACCGGCCAGATGTCGGCCAGCTCGCGGTGCGCGTCCGGGCCCACCGCGTTGAGGTTCGGCCCGTCCAGCATGATGCGGAGAATGCCTTCTTCCGGGCGGTCTACCTTCACGGACGTGAAGTCCTCGTAGCTGGTCACTGTTGCTTCCTTCCTGGGAAATTCTCGGGTCGATCGGTGCGCCGGCAGCTCGGTCAGGCGCCGACGTCCCACCGCGACGCGACATCCGCGGTCGCGACCGTGCCCACCCGCGGCGTCTCGGGTTCGCGAGCGGGTGTGCCGCTGAAACGCGGCGCGGGCATCGGATGCAGGACACCGCCGACGGTCCGGTACACGCCGCGCTGGGTGTTGTGGGGATCCACGGCGGCCTCGTCGAACGTGAGCACCGGGGTGACGCAGGCATCGGTACCCGCGAATACCTTCTCCCATTCGTCGCGGGTGCGGCGCTCGACAGCGTCGCCGATGAGCTTGCGCAGATGCGGCCACGCGGCGCGGTCGTTCTGGTCGGGCCAGTCGTCGGTATCGGGGCCGAGCCGCGAGGTGAACTCCCGGTAGAAGTCGGGTTCGAGCGCGCCGACGGCGATGTAGCCGCCTTCCGCGCACCGGTAGGTGTCGTAGAACGGTGCTCCGGAGTCGAGAAAGTTCGTCCCCGGATCGTCCGAGTAGAGGCCCGCGGCGCGCAGACCCTGCAGCTTGGCGGTCAGGGCCGCGACGCCGTCGACCATCGCCGCGTCGATCACCTGCCCCCGCCCCGTTCGGGCGGCGGAGACCAGGGCGCACGCAATGCCGTACGCGCCCATGGCGCCGCCCGCCGCGTAGTCACCGAGCAGGTTGATCGGCGGCCGCGGCGCACTGTCGGACCGTGCCATGGCGTGCAACGCGCCGGACTGCGCCACGTAGTTGATGTCGTGTCCGGCGTCCCGCGACCGCGGACCGGTCTGTCCGTAGCCGGTCAAGCGCACGTAGACGAGGCGATCGTTGCGTGCCATCACCTCGTCCGGTCCGAGCCCGAGCCGTTCGGTCACGCCGGGCCGGTATCCCTCGATGAAGACGTCCGCGGCTTCGGCCAGGCGCAGCACACTCTCACGTCCGGCCGGGTCCTTGAGGTCGACGGCCACCGCGTCGACGCCGCGGTTGACGACGTCGACTTCCTCGGTGAGACCGTCCGTCTGGCTGAGGGCGCGGGCCGACCGGTTCGGGGGCCGCACCACCCGCACCACATCGGCTCCCATGTCGGCGAGCAGCATCGAGACATACGGCACCGGACCCATTCCCGCGAGCACCAGCGCCCGGACTCCAGCCAGCGGACCGGTCATCGTCACACTCCTTCGTAAGTGGGGCTCAGTACGACCGCGGCAGGCCGAGCACCTGCTGCGAGACGTAGTTGCGCACCATCTCCTGCGAGAACGGCGCGTTGCGCAGGAGTCGCACCTCCCGCCACAGCCGCTCGATGTGGTACTCCTTCGCGTACGCGTAACCGCCCAGTGTCGAGAACACCCGGTCGCACGCTTCGAAGCCGGCCTCGGCGCCGAGGTACTTCGCCGCCGCGGCCTCGTGCCCGCACTCCTGCTTGTCGTCGAACAGCTTCGCGGCGTGCATCGCCATCCGCTCGGCGGCCTCGAGACGGATCCACGAGTCCGCGAGCGGATGGGCGACGGCCTGGTTCTGGCCGATCGGGCGATCGAACACCACCCGGTTCTTCGCGTACTCGGTGCCGATCTCGAGCGCCGCGCGACCGAGGCCGATGCCCTCCATCGCGACGACGATGCGTTCGGGGTTGAGTCCGTCGATGATGTAGTAGAAGCCCTTGTCGACCTCGCCGACCACGTCCTCGTCGGCCACGAACAGATTGTCGATGAACAGTTCGTTGGTGTCGATGGCCGCGCGCCCGAGCTTGTCGATCTCGCGGATCGTGACGTGCTTGGGGTCGAGTTCGGCGAAGAAGATCGTCATCCCGTGCAGCGGCTTGTCGTCACGCCGCGGCGACGTGCGGGCAAGCAGCAGGATGCGGTGCGCGTTCTGAGCGTTGGTGATGAACACCTTCTGGCCGTTGATGACCCAGCCGCCGTCGACCTTGGTCGCCTTGGTCTTGATACGGGACGTGTCCACGCCGGCGGTCGGCTCGGTGATGCCGAACGCGGTGAGCATCTCACCCGAGGCCAGCTTTGGGAGATACTTCTTCTTCATCTCCTCCGAGCCGTACCGGACTATCGGCGCCGGCGGGAAGACGTAGAAGTGGATCGCCGAGCCACCGCTCATACCGCCGCCGGAGGAGGCGATCTCGCCCATCATCACCGCGGCCTCCTGGAGACCCAGGCCGATTCCGCCGTACTCCTCCGGGATCATCGCGCCGAGCCAGCCCCCGTCCGCGAACGCCTTGATGAAATCCCAGGGGTATTCGTGCTTGTTGTCCTTGTCGAGCCAGTAGTTGTTGTCGAACTTCCGTGCCAGCTCGCGAGTCGCCTTGCGGACGATCTCGATGTTGCTTTCGGTGTCGAAATCTGCCATCTCAGTACTCCTAGTCTTCGCCCGCGTACACGGGAATGTCCTCGAGCGGCGTCGCCGGGTCGAGCGACGACATGTCGCCGATCGGGGCACCGATGAACCGCGACCGGATGGCGCGGCGCATGATCTTTCCGTTCTTCGTCTTCGGCAGCGTCGGCACCGCATAGACTTCGGGCGCAAAGGATTTCCCCGCATTCGCCAGCGCCGTCGCCTGCAGGTCGTCGTTGTCGACACCGTCGGCACGCAGAACCGCGAACGCCACCGCACGCTGACCGCGCATCTCGTCCGGCACGCCGATCACCGCGACCTCCGTGATCCGGTTGTCACGCAGCAGCGCCGCCTCGATCTCGGCCGGCCCCACGCGGCGCCCGGAGAGCTTGATCGTGTCGTCCGAGCGGCCGTGGATCCGCCACATGCCGGCAGCATCGACGCTCGCGAGATCGCCGTGCACCCAGACGCCGTCCCAGCGACTCCAATAGGTGTCCAGGTAGCGGTCCCGGTCCTGCCAGAAGGCGTGCGTCATTCCAGGGAACGTGTTGAGCACCGCGAGTTCGCCGATCCGGCCGACGACGGGCGTGCCGTCGTCGTCGAGCACGGCGGCATCGACGCCGGGCAGTGGTCCAGTGAACGCCGCCGGTGCGGCGGGCAGGAACGGGTAGCCGACGAGGATGCCGCCGCCGACCTCGGTGCCGCCGCTGTAGTTGACGATCGCGCGCTCTCGCCCGCCGACCTCGTCGAACAGCCAGAACCAGGTCGGCTCGTCCCATGCCTCTCCGGTGGAGACGAACGTCTTCAGGGTCGGCATCGCCGGAGCGCTGCCGTCGCCCGCCGCCTTGAGTGCGCGTGCCGCCGTCGGTGCGATGCCCTGCACGGTGACACCGTTGCGGTTCACGATCTCCCACATACGATTCGGTGTGGGATGGGTGGGCAGGCCCTCGATCATCACGATGGTCGCGCCGAGCTGCAGCGGGCCGGTCATGAGCATCGGGCCCACGAGCCAGCCGAGGTCGGTGATCCAGGAGACCACGTCGTCGGCGTGCACGTCGAAGCCGTAGGCGAAGTCGACCGCGGTCTTGGCCGCGAAACCGCCGTGCGAGTGCACGATTCCCTTCGGCCTGCCCGTGGTGCCGGACGTGTAGACGATCGTCAGCGCGTCGTTCGACTCGGTGTCCGCCACGTCGACAGGGTCCGGATCCGCGGGCAGTTCGTCGTAATAGACGTCGCGGCCGGCCTGCATCGGCACGTCGGTGCCCAAATGCCGGATCACCACGACGGAGCGGACCGACGGCGCCTGCGCCAGTGCGGCGTCCGCGGTCGCCTTCATCTCGACGACCTTGTCGCGACGGGTCGTGCCGTCGGCGGTCACCAGGAGCACGGCGTCCGAATCCTGCAGTCGCGTGACCAGGGCGTCGGGCGCGYAACCACTGAACGTGGGTACCGCGACCGCGCCGATCATCGCGATGGCGAGGAAGGCCACGGCCGCCTCGGGCACGACCGGCATGAACAGCACCACCCGATCCCCGCGGCGCACTCCCAGGCCCGCGAGGTGCGCCGCGAACCGGCTCACCTCCGACCCGAGCTCCGCGAAGGTCAGCGTGCGCCGCTGTCCCCCGTCGCCCTCGTAGACCACCGCGGTCTTGCCGGCGAGGTCACCACGGGCGTGCCGGAGGGCCGCCAGTTCGGCGACGTTGATCCGGCCACCCGGGAACCATCTCGGGAATTCCTTGCCGTCGGACTCGTCGAGAACACGGTCGAACGGAACCGAGAACTCGACGTCGAGGTCGGCGAGCGCCTCGCGCCAGAACCAGTCGGGGTCGGCGACGGCGCGACGGCCCAACTCGGCGACGGCGGCGGCATCGGCGCCGAATCCCCAGCTCTTCATCGCGGCGAGCAGCCTCGAGCGCTCACGTACCGCGGGGCCGGGAATCCAGGCCATCTCCTCGGGCCGGCTACTGTCGCCCATGTCTGTGTTCTCCTCGTCTGGGGCTGTCGGTGGTCGGGTCGGGGTGAGCGATCAGGCCTGCGCGTCGGCCGACTTCTTGAGCATCAGGCCGACGCGGGTGGCGTCGCACACGATCTCGTCGCGCTGGTTGATGCCGTAATGGCGGAACGTGACGATGCCGGAGTCGTTGCGACTCTTCGATTCCCGGGCCGACACGATCTCGGTGCGCACGTGGATGGTGTCACCGTGGAACACCGGCTTGGGGAACTTGATCGAGTCGAAGCCGAGGTTGCCAAGGGTTGTCCCGTAGGTGGTGTCGTGCATCGAGATACCGGCAACGAGGCCGAGGAGGAACAGGCTGTTCACCAAACGCTGCCCGTGGATGGAGTCTTTGCTGTACTCCGCATCCAGGTGGAGCGGCGCCATGTTCAAGGTCATCGTGCTGAACAGGACGTTGTCGGTTTCGGTCACGGTGCGGCGCACCTCGTGATCGATGACCATTCCCGGTGCGAATTCCTCGAAGTACAGACCCGGCATGTGACGTCCTTTCTCTCGAGCGACGACGAGTACGACCGTCGATCGCTGCAGTGCGTAGCCTCACTGTAGAAGAAATATATTATGCACGCAAGGCTGCAATGTTTAGTGCCTGATGCATTGCGCAAGTCCATCTATTGGTGAATAGTATATGATGCATAACACACAGCGTCGACGGTGTGATCCCGCAGACAAGACTGAAGGACGCCCTTACGTGAACAACACCGAAGAAGACCTCATGACCGACCTCGCGCCCAAGCAAGTCCCCAAGTCCGAACCGACACCAGAACCGCGCAAACTCACAGCCTGGGGCATCACAGGAATGCTCGTGGTGCTGTACCTCATGAATGCGTCCGACAAGGCGGTGTTCGGCCTCATAGCGCAACCGCTCAGTGAAGACCTCGGACTGAGCGCGTCGCAGATCGGCTTCACCGGCAGCATGTTCTTCCTCGCCTTCAGCTTCGGCGGCTTCTTCGCCGGGCCGATCAACAAGGTTCTCGCGCTCCGGTGGTCCATCGCGATCATCGCCGTGCTGTGGGGCGTCGTCATGCTGCCGCTGGTCGTGTGGTCGACATTCGCCGTGCTGCTGGCGAGCCGGATGCTCCTCGGCCTCACCGAAGGGCCGACATCCGCGCTGCTGCACACCGCCGCCTATTCATGGCATGCGCCCGCGAAGCGGGGTCTGCCGAGCGCACTCATCATCAGCGGAAGCATGCTGGCCAAAATGCTCGTCGTCCCGATCCTCGCGCTCGTGGTGGCCGAGTACGGGTGGCGAGCAGCCATCCTCGTGCTCGCTTTCGCAACCACGCTGTGGTGCATCCCGTGGCTGCTGACCTGGCGGCCCGGCCCGTACACCGTCGGCGGCAAGCACACGCCGACGGACGACACCGACAGCGAGCCGGCGGTCGCGTGGCGGCGGCTGCTCACATCGAAGACCTTCGTATCCGCCGTCCTCGTCGCGATGAGCGCCTACGCACTCATGACCGTCGTGCTCACCTGGTTGCCGTCGTACTTCGAGCAGGGTCTGGGGTACTCGCGGCTCGAGTCGGGCACGTTGTTCGCGGCACCGAGCTTCGTCGGGCTCGCGACGCTCGTCGGCGGATCCTGGCTGAGCGACCGCGGCATCAGCCGCGGCCTGTCGATCCGCCTGGTCCGCGTGGTCGTGCCGTGCGTCGGCGTCATCGTCGCCGGGGTGCTCCTGCTCAGCCTGCCGGCCCTGGGGACCCCGATCCTCGCGGTCTGCGCGGTCTCGGTGGCGTACGGGCTGGTCGTTGCGGTGTTCCCGCTGCTCAATGCCGCGGTGATCGCGACGTGCCCGCCGCGCCAGACAGCAGGCGTGATCGGCGCCTTCTTCGCGTTGCAAGCGATCGGCGGGATCATCGGACCGTGGTCGATGGGGATCGTCGTCGACGCCTCGGCAAGCAAGATCGACGGGTACCAGGCGGCGTTCCAGTGCCTGGGCATCGTGGGTGCCGTCGTCGCGGTTCTCGCGCTGATTCTCGCCGACCCGGCGCGTGATCGCGAGCGCCTCCGCGTCACCCGCTGACCCACAGGCGATCCGATGTGCGCAGTACTTCCGGCAGCAGCCAGGAGTACTGCGCACAAACGTCTGTCCCGTCGGAGTTATCTCGAGCCGCTGCCCCTTTCCGGCATTCAATATATTATGTTTTAACTGTACTCGTCGAACGATCGGAGCGCGTCCCGTGACAGCATCGCACGCCGCACTGGAAGCCACCCCGGAGGAATGGCGGCTGCGTGCGCGGTGCCGCGGCATGGATATCGCCGTCTTCTACCTCGACGAGGACAATAGGAATTCGCAACTTCAGCGCGAGAGTATCGCGAAGAACATCTGCCGACGCTGCCCGGTGATCAACGAATGCCGTCAGTACGCCATCCGTTTCGGCGAACAACACGGCGTGTGGGGCGGATTGACCCCGAGGGAACTCGGCGCTGCAAGAAAGTGGAGCCGCTGGCAGCGGTAGACACATCGGCGCCGCCCTCGCCAGTCTCCGGCAAGGGCGGCGCTGTGTACCGATCCGATCAGTCAGCGGTATTGGGCTGCAACCGATTCAGGATTGTCGAGATGTCGTCGACGTTCTCGAGGTCGTACACGGCCTCGATGACGGCGTCCGCGTCCGCGTCGCCCACTACTCCTACTCCGTCGATGTTGTGGCGGAACTTGGCGATCAGTTCGTCGTCGGTCATGTAGGTGACCGGGTCGGGGGATGGACTGCCCTTGGGGTAGCCGCGTTCGCCGGAGAACCGGGTGCCGCGCGCATGGACCTCGATGCGCGATCGGCGTGCGGCCGGGTTGCTCGCCAGTGCCGCGGTGTAGTCGGGGTGTTCCTGAAAAGTCGTCTTCGTGGTGAGCTCGAGGACGGACGGGTCGAGGACCGCTTCCGGCGTCTGCCAGTCCTTGCCGGGGGGAATCCGGTGGGCGGCGAGGGCAAGGCCGTGGGTCATGCTGAACTGCGCGTCACGCGGATTGCGGATGGTCTCGTTGACCCACACCGGCTGCATCACGAAGCTCTCGCCCCAGGCGTTGATGGCCTCGATCTCGTCGGGCTTGATGTCGTTGACCTCGATGATCTCGGTGAGGGCATCGAACAGCGCGTGCATCACCCGGCAGTGGGGATACGGCTTGAACGACTGGAACGGGGTGAAGGTCCACTCCGTCCCGAGACCCGCGGTGATGGGCGCCGGCTCCCAGCGCGAGGTCCCGATGAATCGGGGAAAACCGTACTCGCGGTCGTCGAGCATCTGGTGGTCACCGGTGTGCCCGAGTTCGGCCAGGCTCGCGGCCGTCACGGCCGACAGGGCCATACCCCCGGCGAGCTGGTATTTGATCGTGGTCGACGGCGCGTGCATCATCCATGCCCGCTGGGTGTTGGTCGGCATCGTCGAGCCCATGATCCCGAGCGCATCGGCCAGCGTCTCATTGCCGAACCCCTTGACGACGCCGATCGCGGCCGCCGCACCGAACAGCGTGCTGCTGTAGCCGATGACCTTCGGAATGGTCACCACACCGTCTTTGATGTCGCGCAGATAGTCGGTGGCCTTGCCGATGCGGTACGACATCTCGTGCGCCACCGCTATCGCCGTGAGCAGTCGCTCACCCGAGGAGTGCAGGGCCTCGGCGGTCGCCAACGCACCGGGCACCACGTAGGGGGTCACGTGACCGGGCGGCAGGACCGCGTCCTGGTCGAGCGCGTTGACCAATTCGGCGTTGGCGAAAGCCGCACCGGGTACCGACGTCTTCGTGCCCGTCCCGATGATCGACGCCGAACCGCCCGCACCACCGAGGAA